>JAITAH010000213.1 GCA_031284225.1 Dysgonamonadaceae bacterium
ATGATTTTCATCGCGTTTTATTCCAAGTAAGTATAACCATACAAGCCCGACCGGTAATTGGAGAGAAATTCGCGGCCTTCTTCGACCGAGATGCGGCCTTCTTTCATCGCCGAAGTAACCCAAGTTTCCACGGTGCGGACTAATTTTTTAGGACTGTATTCGACGTATTCCAGCACATCGGCCACGGTTTCGCCGTCGATAATTTGCTCAATCTGATAACTGTCTTTATTGACCGATACGTGTACGGCATTGGTATCGCCGAACAGGTTGTGCAAATCGCCCAGAATTTCCTGATACGCGCCCACCAGAAAGACGCCGATGTAGTACGGTTCCCGTTTGTTCAACGAATGTACCGGCAGGTGGTATGTATAGTTCTTCATGTTGATGAAGTTGACGATTTTCCCGTCCGAATCGCAGGTGATATCCTGCAAGGTGGCCGTCCGGTTCGGTTTTTCGTCCAAGCGGGCAATGGGGACAATCGGGAATACTTGGTCGATCGCCCAAGAATCGGGCAGGGACTGGAAGACCGAGAAATTGCAAAAATATTTGTCGGGCAGCATCTTGGAGATCTTCCGCAATTCTTCCGGCGCATGTTTCATGTTCATCGCCATTTGCTGCACCTCGCGGGCGATCGACCAGTACAGTTTTTCGACCTGAGCGCGGGTAACCAAATCCAGCAATCCCAAGCTGAATAAATCCAACGATTCTTCCCGAATTTGCTGAGCGTCGTGCCAAGTTTCGATGAGGCGGGGATGATTCATTTCGTCCCACAATTTATACAGTTCCTTGACTAATTCGTGAGCGTTTTCCGGTAATTCCTCGTCGTCTTCCCATTCCGGCAAGGTTGTCGTTTCCAACACTTGGAATATCAATACCGAATGATGAGCCGTCAGCGAACGCCCCGATTCGGTAATGATATTGGGTTGCGGGATATTGTTTTTGACGCAGACATCCACCAACGTCGAAATCGAGTCGTTGACATATTCTTGAATGGAATAATTCATGCTGCTTTCGCTGCCGGACGATCGCGTACCGTCGTAATCCACGCCCAGTCCGCCGCCGATATCGACAAATTCCACGGCATAACCCAGACTGCGGAGCTGAACATAGAATTGGGAAGCTTCGCGTAAAGCATTTTTTATTCGCCGGATATTGGTTACCTGACTTCCGATATGGAAATGAATGAGTTTCAGGCAATCTTCCAGTTTGTTTTTTTGCAGGAAATCGAGGGCTTCCAGCAGTTCGCTCGACGAAAGTCCGAATTTGCTGACGTCGCCGCCCGATTCTTCCCATTTACCGCTTCCGGCGCTGGCTAACTTGATACGGATGCCGATATTGGGGCGGATTTTCATTTTTTTGGACAGTTCGGTAATCAGTTTCAACTCGTTGAGTTTTTCCACGACGATAAAAATCCGTTTCCCCATTTTTTGCGCCAGCAGCGCCAACTGGATATAATCTTCATCTTTGTAGCCGTTGCAGATAATCAGCGAATCGGAACCGGTGTTAATGGCCAAGACCGCATGCAGCTCCGGCTTGGAACCGGCTTCCAGTCCGATATTGAATTTTTTGCCGTGGCTGACGATTTCTTCCACCACTTGGCGCATTTGATTGACTTTAATCGGGTAAATGATATAGTTTTGTGCGGTATATTTATACTCCTCGGCGGCAATTCGGAAACAACTCGAAATCTTTTCGATCCGGTTGTCCAGAATGTCTGAAAACCGGATTAACAAGGGGGCTGCTACGTCGCGGATAAGCAATTCGTCCATCAGGTCTTTCAAATCCACCGGAGCGCTTCCTTTTTTAGGGGTAACGGTGATATGCCCTTTTTCGTTGACGGAAAAATAATCCAGTCCCCAGCCTCGGATATTGTACAACTCCTCGGAGTCTTCCACTCGCCATTTTCTCATTTGCTTGTAATTAACTAAGAATTAAAATAACGGGTGCGAAGGTACATAATATTTACGGGATTACAAAGGTTTAACGCGGTCGATAACGTTTGCCGGTTCTATCGCTCTTTTCAACTGTTCCAGCGCCTGTTTGACGATTGCCCGCGGGCAACCGACATTCATCCGCATAAATCCGGCGCCTTCTTCCCCGAACAGGGTTCCGTCGTTGAGCGCCAGGCCGGCTTTGTGGATGAATAAATCGTTCAACGCCTGAGCGTTCAATCCCAGTTCCCGGCAATCGAGCCATAGCAGGAACGAGGCTTCGGGGATAATCGCCCGGATTGCCGGAATGTTTTCTTTGAGGTAATGATCGGCAAAAAGGATATTCTCTTCCACATAGCGGAGCATTTGACGCATCCATTCTTTTCCGTGCGTATATGCCGCCTGGGCGGCCACGTAGGCGAAGATAGTTCCTTCGTCTAATTCGCTGGCATGTAGGAAACCGTAAAACGAATTCCGGATGTTTTCATTTATGACAACGGCATACGAACTGACGATTCCGGCAATATTGAACGTTTTGCTGGGCGCCATAAACGTAATGCTGTTTTGCGCAGCCTGTTCCGAAACCGTTGCGAAGGGAGTGTGCCGGCGACCGAACAGCGCCATGTCGGAATGAATTTCGTCGGAAATCACTAAAACCTTTTTTTCATGGCAGATAGCGGCTAATTCTTTTAGCGTTTCCGCATCCCAGGTAATACCGATCGGGTTGTGCGGATTGGCCAGTAACAATAGCTTGCAATCGGGCGTAATCAGCCGGCGCAGACCGTCCAGATCCATCCGGTATTTGCCGTTTTCCTCTATCAACGGATTGTTGACGATCCGGCGGCGGTGCATGGCGGGAACTAACCGGAACGGATGATAGACGGGCGGCTGGATAATGATCGCATCGCCCGGAAGCGTAAAGTGCATCACTGCCAGGGCTATGCCTTTCACGATACCGGGAATATACGAAAACCATTCTTTCTCGATTTTCCATCGGTGATTATCTTCCAGCCACCGGATGACGGATCGATAATAGGCTTCCGAGGGTAGGGTATAGCCGTAAATGCCTTCGTCGCAGCGCGTTTTAAGAGCTTCGGTAATGAAATCGCCGCACCGGAAATCCATATCGGCCACCCACATCGGCAGTAGATCCGAACGGCCGTAGCGTTCTTGCAGTGCATCGGTTTTTAAAGCGCCGGTACCTCGCCGATCGATGATTTCATCAAAATTATAAACTGTCATATTTCAAAATTTGCGCAAAGTTAGTATTAAATCCTCGATTATACGCAAACGGATAATAATCGACATTTTTGTCTTCCGTCTTTTGTCTTCGTAAGAACATAATTGCGTTGAAAACTTTTTTGGCACGATATATGTTATATAATAAATGGTGAGTTTATTTTTTTAATTATTAATACAGTATGAATAAAAATGATTTGATCGCCGCTATCGCCGGCGAGTCTGGCCTCACGAAGGTCGATGCAAGGAAAGCGTTAGAGGGTTTCTTAACTGCCGTTTCCCGCGAACTTAAATACGGAGGAAAAATCACGCTGGTAGGGCACGGAACTTATCAGGTAGTGGAAAAAGCGGAACGGAAAGGTGTTAACCCGCAAACGAAAAAACCGATTAAAATTGCCGCTAAAAAGGTAGTAAAATTCAAACCTTCTGCGATGCTGCCTTAAAGAGCAACCCATTCGAGAAACAGATGATGGACGAAGAGGCTTTCTTGCAATATAAAATTAACTCTTCGTGAATTGACTGAAAATGAGTCAAAAGTCATTTTTTCGTCATTGAGTCTGATTCAATCAATCGGATTCAATGACGATGATTTCTGATTTTTTGAGACAGCTCCGTTAAGAGAGTAGATATTATTTTTTCCGGAAACCGGCGGCTGAATTCTTTTGTGTACTTAAATAGTTTTTTATTGCAACGTTGTCAAAAATTTTTCCTACTTTTGTACTCTTAAAAAAATGGAAAAGTCGAACAAATGAATCGAATACGACTGAAAGATAAGTGGTTTGAGTTATTTATACAAGAGGATATTATTATCCGGGAAATCAATCGGGTAGCGAAACGGCTCAACGATGATTTGAGAGATAAAGACCCTGTATTTGTATGCGTTCTGAACGGCGCTTTCCTGTTTGCCGCAGAACTCATCGGACGATTCGATTCTAATTGCGACGTAACGTTCATTCGCCTGCAATCGTATGCGGGAACCGAACGTAGCGGTCGCCTGAGGGAAGTGGAAAGTTTGGTAGAAGATATCGAAAACAGGCAAGTGGTTATTGTGGAGGATATCATCGATACCGGCCACACCATGAATCACCTGATAACCCAATTGAAGGAAAGACATCCGGCGGACATCCGAATCGCCACATTGCTTTTCAAACCCCATGCGCTTCAAATTCCTATCCAACCGGATTATGTCGTTCAATCGATACCCAACGATTTTATTGTCGGTTTCGGTTTGGATTACAACGGCCACGGGCGAAATTTAAGAAACATTTATAAAGTAGTTGCTGAATAAAATATGCTGAACATTGTCATTTTTGGCGCTCCCGGTTCCGGAAAAGGAACGCAAAGCAAGTTGATTATTGAAAAATACGGCTTACATCATATCTCTACCGGCGATATTTTGCGCAAAGAAATCGAAGATCGCACCGCTTTGGGCGCTATTGCCGATCAATATATCAGCCAGGGACAGTTAGTACCCGATCGCGTCATCATTGACATGATGGCCGACGTTTTAAACGAAGCGCCCGATTGCAAAGGATATATTTTCGACGGATTTCCTCGGACAATCGCTCAGGCGCAAGCCATCGACGAATTGTTGCGGGAACGGAATGCGCCCATTATCGCCGTTCTGACGCTGTTGGTAGAAGATAAAACCATCTTCCAACGCCTCCTGAAACGGGCGAAACTGGAAAATCGAACCGACGATACGCCCGAAACCATCGAAAAACGATTGACGGTTTACCGGGAACAAACCGAACCTCTGAAAGAATACTATAAAAAAGTAGGTAAACTTTTCAAAATCCAGGAAGCGCAATCGGCGGAAGAAGTTTTTGAACAGATATCGGAAGTCATCGACCGGCTTCTCTATTAAAATACCGACGGAAAATGGCAGAGTCTAATTTTGTAGATTACGTAAAAATCTATGCTCGATCGGGAAAAGGAGGAAGAGGCTCTACACATTTTCGACGGGAGAAATACATTCCTTTCGGCGGTCCGGACGGCGGCGACGGCGGCGACGGCGGCGATGTGATTCTTCGCGGCAACCGGAATTACTGGACCTTATTACACCTCAAATACGAACGTCATATTTTGGCCGGTCATGGCGAGGGCGGCTCCGGCCGGTTAAGCCACGGCAAAGACGGCGAGAATAAAATTATTGACGTTCCCGTAGGAACTGTCGTTTTCGACGGCGATACCGGCGGATTCATTACCGATATCCGGTACGACGGACAGGAAGTTGTTCTTTTGAAAGGCGGACGCGGCGGCAAAGGGAACAATTTCTTCAAATCGGCTACCCATCAAACGCCCCGTTACTCGCAGCCGGGCGAACCTTACGAGGAAAGGCGCATCGTCCTCCAACTGAAATTACTGGCCGATGTGGGTTTGGTCGGATTTCCCAATGCCGGAAAATCGACCTTGTTATCGGTCGTTTCGGCGGCTAAACCCAAGATTGCCAATTATCCGTTCACCACGCTCGAACCTAATTTAGGCATCGTCAACGTGCGGAACGAGCATACGTTTGTCATGGCGGATATTCCCGGAATTATCGAAGGCGCCAGCGAAGGCAAAGGATTGGGATTGCGCTTTTTGCGCCATATCGAACGCAATTCGTTACTACTGTTTCTGGTTCCCGCCGACGCTGCCGATATTGCCAACGAATACCAAATCCTTTTGAATGAATTGGCTAATTACAATCCCGAATTGCTCGATAAACAACGCATTCTGGCCGTATCCAAATCCGATCTGCTGGACGAGGAGTTGGAAGACGCAATTGCGCAGGAACTTCCGCCGGATATTCCGCACCTTTTTATTTCTTCCATCACCGGCAAAGGCGTCATCACACTCAAAGACTTGCTTTGGAAGGAATTGAATAAACATCCTTTCCACGATGTAGAGAGCATCGTTCAAAAGCCGATGGACATCCGCTTGGAAGATGTGGACGACGATTTCGATTTTTCTTTGCCCGACGAAGCGGGTGAAACCGAGGATGATCCGAAAACAGAAACAATATGAAACAACTCTTATTCCTCTTACTGGCGTCGCCGGAAGAAACCGGATTTTTCCAAGTGATCAAAAAGAATTTCATCGATGGCGGCCCGGTCTTTATGAGCATCATCGCATTGACTTTAATTGTCGGATTGGCTTTTTGCTTAGAACGAATCATTTATTTGCATCTGACGCATATTTCTACCAAAAAATTTCTGTCGGAAATGGACGTCCTGCTGGAAAAAGGAGATGCCGAAGGCGCTAAAAAACGGGCGCAAAATACCCGCGGGCCGGTGGCTTCCATCTATTATCAAGCCTTGGCGCGAAGGGATGAAAGTGTAGAAATCATCGACAAATCCATTACCGCCTACGGCAGCGTGCAAGTGGGTTTGCTGGAAAAAAACCTGTCGTGGATTACGCTGTTCATTGCCGCGGCGCCCAGTTTGGGATTCTTGGGAACGGTGATCGGGATGGTCATGGCCTTCGACAACATCCAGTTATTCGGCGATATTCATCCGGGCATTGTTGCCGGCGGGATGAAAGTTGCATTAATCACCACCGTGGCCGGTCTGATTGCGGCTTTGATACTTCAACTGTTCTACAATTACATCCTGTCGAAAATCGAACAAATGGTTCGGCAGATGGAAAACGATTCCATCGTTATTATGGATAGCATTATTCGTTACAAAAATTCCCATTGAACATGCACTTCCGCAGGCGTAAGACACCGGAAATCAACTCTACTTCATCGGCCGACATTGCTTTTCTGCTGCTGGTGTTCTTTCTGGTAACCAGTTCGTTCGACGCTAAGACCGGCCTTTACCGGAAAATGCCGCCGCCGGAAGCGGAAAATGTACAGAAGCAAAAGCAAGAGATTCAACAAAAAAACCTCCTGTCGTTAACTATCGACGCCGATAATCACATTTTTTATAATGAAGAAGAAATGCCCATTCCCCACATCCGGGAATTGGGAAAAACGTTTATCGCCGGTTCCGATATTCAGAAGCATGTAATTTCGTTGGAAGTCAGCCGGGAAGCCCGCTATCAAACCTACCTTTCCGTCATCAGCGAACTGACCGCCGCTTACAACGAATTGCGGGATGAAGCGGCATACCGGGATTTCAGCCGGTCGTTTTTGTATTTGACGCCCGAACAACAGGATTCGGTGCGATCGGCTTACCCGATGCACATTGCGGAAAGCGAACCCTCAACCGACCAAGAAGGAGGCCAGTCGTGAGCCGGTTCCGCACTTCTGCTCCCCGCAAAGCGCCGGGCATCAATACGGCTTCGCTACCGGACATGATTTTTACTTTGCTCTTCTTTTTCATGGTGGTTACCAACATGCGTACCGTGCCGGTGATGACGTCATTCAACCTGCCGACGGCGGAAGAACTGCAAAAACTGCAAGAAAAATCCCTGATTGTTTATGTGATGGCGGGAAAAGATACGCCCATTCAACTCAATTCCGATTTTATCGGTTTGGATGAGATGCCGGCGCGACTGGATTCGCTAAAAAACAGTATCCCCGAAAAAGACCGGGACCAGCGGATAGCGGTTCTGAAAATCGACAAGGATATGCCTATGGGATTAGTCAACGACATTAAACGAAACCTGCGGCAGGCAGGTATCTTAACCATTCACTATTCGGCAGAGAAAAGCCGTTTGAAATGACGGATCAGCGAACGTTTGACTTCGTCCATCGCCGCTTCGCGCCCTAATTCCCATTGCAAAGACGTAACGCCTTTGTCCGTAAACCCGCAAGGATTCATCAGCCGGAAATAACTTAAATCGGTATTGACATTCAAGGCGAAGCCGTGCATGGTTACGTAACGGCTGCTCCGGACGCCGATGGCCGCAATTTTTCGGGCTTTTCCGGGCAGGGCGGCGTCTAACCAAACGCCGGTAGCGCCTGCCAACCGTTCTCCCGGCAATCCGTATTCGGCAATCGTCTGGATAATCGCTTCTTCTACCCGGTAGATGTAGGTTTTCAGTCCCAAACGGAAATATTCCAAATCCAGAATGGGATAACCGACTAATTGTCCCGGGCCGTGATAGGTGATATCCCCTCCTCTGTCCACCTGATATAACTCCACTTGCTTCGCTTTCAACGCCGTTTCGGGGAAAAGCAGGTTGGAAAGAAGGCCGTGCCGACCGACGGTAATCACATGCGGATGTTCGCAAAGGATAAGCCGGTTCGTTACCGGCCGCTGCGCCGTCTTTTGTTGCAGCGCGGTTTCAAACCATTCCTTTTGCCGTTCGTAAGCCGATGCATAAGGAATCAATCCCCAATCGACAATGTTTATTGACATCTGTTTAATTCTTTTGCCGCCCGGCAGAGCGCTTCATACCATTCCTCGCCGAACTTCCGAATCAAAGGTTCCTTCAAAAACTGATACGCCCGGACTTGCTTTTTCTTTCCCCACACCTTCGCCGTCCGGCAAACGCTCCACCGATGGTAATTAACCGCTCGAAAACCCTTGTAGGTTGCTACGCGAACCGGATAAAGATGACAGGAAATGGGTTTATAAAAATCCGTTTTCCCCGCCCGGAACGCTTTTTCGATTGCGCAACGGCAAATACCGTCCGCATCGTAACAGGTAAAAACGCAATCTTTTCCGGCAACGATGGAGGTTACGTATTCGCCGTCCTCATCCGGATAAACGACTCCTTGCTTTTCGATAAGGGCTTGAGCTTCCGGCGATAAATCGTTCCACACAACGGGCAAAACGGCGTTTAAGGCAGACACTTCGGATGCTTCTACCGGAGCGCCGGCGTCGCCATCCACGCAACAAATGCCTTTGCACGCAGTCAGGTCGCACAAAAAGTATTCTTCCAGAATTTCTTCGCTGATAATCGTATCTAAGAGTTGCAACATAGTTCTTTCCCCCGGAAATTTTCGTCGAATCGGCCATTATCGTACGCCAAAACGCCGTTGACAAAAGTTTTTACCACTTTGTGCGAAAAAGTCGTTCCTTCCAAGGGCGACCAGCCGCATTTATAAAGCAGATTTTCTTTGCTCACCGTCCACGATTGAAGAGGATCGACTAATACCAAATCGGCGTAATAGCCTTCGCGGATATAGCCCCGGCCGGCCACGCCGAACAACTCCGCCGGCGCGTGGCACATTTTTTCCGCCACTAATTCCGGCGTAAATACACCCTGACGGCACAATTCAAGCATCACCGTCAAAGCGTGTTGCACCATGGGAGCGCCCGACGGCGCTTGCAGGTAAGAGCCTTGTTTTTCTTCCCAAGCGTGCGGAGCATGATCGGTTGCCACCACATCCAACCGGCCGTCGATCAATGCCCGGCGCAACGCGTCGCGATCGGCTTTCGTTTTGATGGCCGGATTCCATTGGATGCGGTTTCCCAAGCGGGCGTAATCTTCGTCCGAAAACCACAGGTGATGCACGCAGACTTCGCCGGTGATTCGTTTCTCTTTCAGCGGTTGGGCTTTCAGTAATTCCATTTCCTTCGCGGTGGATAAATGAAACAAATGCAAGCGCGTCCGGTATTTTTCAGCGAGGGCGACCGCCGCGCTCGACGAGGTATAGCAGGCTTCGCCGCTGCGAATCTTCGGATGAAACGATACGTCCAGATTTTCGCCGAATTCTTGCAGGTATTTTGCTTTGTTGGCGCGAATAAGGACTTCATTTTCGCAATGCACCTCTACGATTTTATGTACGCTCGAAAAAATCTTTTTCAGCGTATCCGGATCATCCACCAGCATATTGCCGGTCGATGAACCCATGAACACCTTGACGGCCGCCGCCCGCGCCGCCCCCGGTTTCATCAGTTCCGGTAAATTATCGTTGGTTGCGCCGATGGCAAACGCATAATTGGCGAACGATTCCCGCGCCGCCCGCTCAAACTTATCGTTTAATGCCTCGACCGTAACGGTTTGCGGAAGCGTATTAGGCATATCTATAAACGAAGTAACGCCGCCGGCAACCGCCGCCCGCGATTCGCTGCGAATATCGCCTTTGTGCGTCAAACCCGGCTCGCGGAAATGTACCTGATCGTCGATCAAGCCGGGCAATAATAAGAGGCCGGTAGCGTCGATGGTTTGAGCGCCGGGAACAGAAAGCAGGGAACTCGACGAAGAATCTATCTTCATTATCCGTTCGCCTTCGATGAATACATCGGCCCGGCGGCGAACGCCTTCGTTAACGAGGGTTGCGTTCCGGATAATAATCATTTCTTTTGGGGATAGGTATGGAACAAACTGTATCCTTTTAACCAGATAACGCCGAAAAAGGCTTCGCCGAAGATGCTGCCGCTCATTTTAGAAACGCCTGCTACCCGGTTAACAAAAATGATAGGAATTTCCTTGATCGTGAATCCGCATTTGTAAGTCGTATATTTCATTTCGATTTGAAAAGCATAGCCTTTAAACCGGATGTTGTCCAAAGCGACGGTTTCCAAAACTTGCCGCCGGTAACAGACGAAACCGGCCGTCGTATCGTTGATTTTCAATCCGGATACAAGTTGCACGTATTTGGAAGCGCCATACGACATCAATACTCTGGACAGCGGCCAGTTCACCACATTCACGCCGGTGATATACCGCGAACCGATGGCCAGATCCGCTCCTTCATCCGAACAAGCGTTGTAGAGGCGAATTAAATCGTCCGGATGATGGGAAAAATCGGCGTCCATCTCGAACACATAGTCATAATGGCGCTGCAAGGCCCACTTGAAACCGGCGATGTAAGCCGTTCCCAAACCCTGTTTGCCGGCGCGTTCGAGCAGGTGCAGCCGGTCGGGAAATTCGGTTTGCAGGGTTTTTACGATAAGAGCCGTGCCGTCCGGCGAACCATCGTCGATGACCAGCAAATCGAACGGCTTTTCCAAAGAAAATACCTTACGAATCATCATTTCGATATTTTCCTTTTCGTTGTAGGTAGGGATAATAACGATACTGTCTGTCATACCTCTTTACATTTTGCATCAAAGGTAAGGATTATATCGTAGTTGTGCAAGGCGGATGAAGCGCCCATTTCGCTCATTGCAAAGAAAAGGTAGAACGCGCCACCACACTTTTTTTTATTAAGTTGATAATAATATCTATAGATAAAATATATCGTCCTTTTTAGGAAGACAACGCGCGCTGCGCGGAAGACAACGCGGCACGCGGGGAAGACAACGCAGCACGCGGGGAAGACAACGCAACACGCGGGGAAGACAACGCAACACGCGGGGAAGACAACGCGACACGCGGGGAAGACAACGCGGCATTGCGGAACGACAACGCAACATTGCGGAACAATAACGCGGCGTTGCGGAACAATAACGCAACATTGCGGAACAATAACGCGGCATTGCGGAACAATAACGCAACATTGCGGAACGACAACGCAACCTTGCGGAACAATAACGCGGCCTTGCGGAACAATAACGCGGCATTGCGGAACAATAACGCAACCTTGCGGAACAATAACGCAACCTTGCGGAACAATAACGCGGCGTTGCGGAACAATAACGCAACGTTGCAGAACACCCCCTATTCAGCCTTTTTTTTATTCCGTTACCGGGAAGTAATACCGTGTCCGATATTCCGGCGTCAATTCCGGGTGGAACACCGCTATCAAATCCCGCAATACCCAATCGGGATGGAGTGGCAGATTCTGATAATAATTCGGCGTTTTGAAGGTATTACAAGCATAAATCTTCCGCTTTTTGTAGGCGTCGAACAACGTATAATTCGCGTATTCGGACGCCAATTGCCTGTAAGTCATCTCCTGCGAACCGTAATACTTGAACAGCCAAAAATCGGCATGGCCGGCGCGGTCTAACACCGTTTCAAAGGCGAAGGGAATCGATCCGGCGTCGGTATTGTCGCCAAAAACATAATCGGCGCCCGCATCGTGCAGCAGATTAGCAAAATAACTTTTCCCGCCGGGCATATACCAAAAATCGCCGTACTTTTTTTCCGCAAACACGGTGGGACGGTAAGACACGGTATCCGTCCCTGTTTTCAACTCGTTATAAGCATGAACCGTCGCCTCAAACAGGGAATCGGCCAAGGCTTGTTTATCGAACAGCAGTCCCAGAAAACGCACCCATTCGGCTTGCCCCAGAGGATGATTTTCCATCCACTCCAGACAGGGGATGGCGGGCGCCGTCAACTTTCCCAAAGCCCCGGCGCCGGCTTCATTGACCGGATTCGTAATAAGGGCTTCCGGCGACAAAAGAAGCAGCTTTTCAATGTCCGGTTGCGACGCCCGTCCGATATCCTGTATGGCGCCATTCGCTATTCCGGATTGAATAAACGGAATGTCAATGTATTCCGGCTCAGCCACTCCTGCCAGCGACGGCAGGACGTTCAGTTCGTTCAACACGCCGCATACGACCGACGAGAAAACGACGGTCTTTTCCAGCGGAGTGCGCACCACCGTTCCGGACGGCAATTCCGAAGGCAATTCCCGGTTTTTAGGAACCAGAATGTAGGTTTGTAAAATATCACTATGCCAGGGATTTTTGATTGACACAAGTTTAAAATCGGCATGCGATTCGATTTGAAATCCCTGGGCATAGTAGATACGGTCGCGGCAGGCCTGATCCGCTCGCTCCTGCGGTTTCTTTTGGCAGGAAAAGAGCAGTAAACAGGCAATGACAGATAGAATACGGAGCTTCATGAAGGGTTAGGTTAATAAAAAACGACTTTGCAAGGACTGATTCCTACCGTCAATGTACCGGTTTTCCTTCCCTGCGGATCGAAAATATAGACGTTTCCCGGATTGGCATAATCGCCCGCATCCATCAGATAGATTTCTTTCGTAACCGGAGCAATGGCTATTCCATAGGGGGCAACCAGTGGCGTATTATCGGTAATCAAGGGAGAAGGATTCGGATACGATTCGCCCCTTTCATCGAATTTCCCATAAGTCAGTTTAACCGACCAGTCTGTTGGATCGTAAGTTACATCGTAATAATAAACGTATCCATCTTCCCAAACAAAATCCGCTTTGGGATAGCTTCCCAGTGTGGTTACCGTATTATTTGTCAGATCTATCCGCTGAAATCCGCCGGGGATATCGTTGAAATTACCCTGATAGTTCAAGTAAAGATAATTTTCCTTGCCTGCTTTTACAAAATTCGGATTCAGGCCGACTTCAATTTTCGTTTCTTCTTCAAACGTGGCCGGATTGATTACAGATACCGTTTTATCCGACCCATAACCGGAATTGGCTACGTACAACTTGCCGTTGTAGGAGCAGGCGGCAATGCCTTCGGGATTCGCGCCCACTTTGAGGCTTTTTTCTATTGCGAGGGAAGTCGTATCAATGCGGGCAACCGTACCGTCGGTCGAACAGGTTACATACACTTTTCCGTCGTAAGCGGCTAAATAACGGGGATTACGCGGTTTATTTTCACTGTCTTCCAAAACAATTTTACCCAGGGTTTGCTTGGTTTCCGGATTCAATACGCGAATGTAGCTGGAATTGGAAACAACGATATACAATTTATTGCCGTAACGAATCATATCCTGTCCCAAATCGCCCAACGGTTCGGTTTCTCCCGGCCGGTTGGGATCCGGAAAGGTTACCTGCGAAACAGTTTTGCTTTCCGGATCGTAAAACGAAAGGCTTGCATTATTCTGCATATTCTCACCCTGATTCAAAATAAAAATGCCGTGTAAGGCTTGGGGCGTTTCCGGATCCGGTAAAGGAGTCGATTCACAAGCAACAATGCCTGCCAGCACGAAGCAAAAACAAGCCATTTTCAACAATTTAATTCCTGATTTCATCATTTAAAATTTAATTTATTAGTAGATATAAAAAAACTCATCATTAACCATTAACCATTAATCGCTTCCTTAGTACGTAAATTTCAATCCCATGCGAAACGACCGTCCCGGCATCGGATAAGCGTGCACCACTTCATAAAGCCGGTTGGTCAGATTCAAACATTCGGCGGAAACATGCAGGCGACAGGTTTTGTACCGAATGTCTTTTGTCAGGGAAAAACCGTGATCGGCATACGCTCCGACCAGCGATTCCCACGACAACGTTTCGTTATAATACCGATGGCCGCAATAGACCAGATGGTAATTCAAATTGCACCAAGGCGTTTTCAGCGTAGCTAACGCCGAGGCAAAATGACGCGGCGTATAGCGCAACAGTTGTTTTTTTTCATTCAGCGCTTCCTGACGGGTATAATTCCCGCTGATTTCTGTCGAAAAACCGGACGAGAAACGGATATGCGTCGCCACATTCACATCGAATCCCCGGAGGTCGGCTTTCCCGTAATTTTGAACCGACCACAAAGCCAAACTGCTCAGCGGAACCGCTATGATTTTGTTTTCCACCTGATTATAATAAGCGTCTATGGAAAACGACCATCCAAAGGCTTCGTTGACCGAAGCAACCCACAGCGCTCCGATATTGTATTGATGAGCATTTTCGGGCTTCAAATTTGTATTAGGTAAAGAGGGAAAATAAATATCGGAAAAAGTCGGCAAACGGTAGGTGTTCCGATAAGAAGCCCGCAGACGAACCGGCCACTGTCCGACCGGCTGCACCGACAAACCGGCCGACGGAGAAAAGCGCCAATGATTTTTTGCCAACCGATTTCCGGAAGAAGATTCCCCGATGGCCTGAAACAATCCGCTCCCATTCACTGTCAAACGGGCGATTTCGTATTTCGCAGACAGGGCGCTCAACCACGTAGTACGCGAAGGAAAATAACTTTTATCTTTGTGAATAGCGCGGAAATTCCCCACACTTCCATCATTCGCCCAAGAGATGGAAACTTGTTCCGACCACCGGTAGAGCAATGCAGCGCTCAGGTAAGCCTCCCGCTGATTATAGCGGCTTCCTCTATCGGGATACAAGCTATTGGCGTATTGCAGGGCAGTAACCCCGTATTTCAGGTTCGACAGCAGCGACCAGCGGCCGTTCAACGTTTGTTTATAGGAAGTTTGGACAAAAGCCGTCCGGTCTTTCATGTTTTCGCCGGCATAGTCGGTTACTGAAATCGCCGCGCCGGGGATATTCCGATCGGAATCATAATAATAGGCTTTAACTCCCACCTGTCCGCCGTTGGGTAATTTTCCGGTCAAGTTGCCTTCCCATTTCCGGTTTTCCACTTCCGAGTGGTTTCGCCGCCGTTTTTCCCCTGCAATTTGAAAAGGATAATTGCCTTCCGAATTTAACAGTTCGCCGGAAACATTCCACACGAATGTCTTGCCCAGCGCCCGGCTATACGAAGCAAACGGATTCATCATTTTCCATGAACCGGTTCTCAAACCGGCTTTTATTTCGTCCCGACGAGTATCGGAAGGGACAAAAGTCTGTGTAGCAATTTGAATTAATCCGCCCAGCGCCCGGTTTCGCGCCGGCTGAAAAATATCGTCATGATTTCCGGTAGTCAAACGGATTTGAGACAGGTTATCCACCGGAAATCGTCCCAAATCAATCTGTCCGGTCTGGTAATCCGAAACGGTAACGCCGTCGTAAGCCACCGTTGTGTAATTAGCTCCCAGACTACGGATCGAAACAGTTTTCAGCCCCCCCACTCCACCGTAATCCTTTACTTGAATACCCGAAAAATATTTAACAGCATCAGCCACCTGCAAAGCGCCCATCCTTTCCAGTTTATCGGTCGATAAAGTTTGCAGCGGCGCCGTTGTCAGGAACGACGAAAGCGGAAGGGAAGACCGAATCTCCACTTCCTTCAAATCGTGTGAGGGAACACTATCCCGTTGCATCCCGGAAAGAGGCGCAAACCACACGAAACCCAAAATAACCAAGAGGATATGTTTTACCATAATCATCTATCCTTTTCCTCGAAGGCGTTCGATATGAATACTGAGCACGGCAGGTCTTCTGACTCGCCCCGGTTTGCATCGCCTTCCCAAATCCCTATTATTCAGTGGCCAAAGTGATATGCAAATCTTTTAGGGCTTACAGCAGCGGGACTGTCCTGGATTTTCACCCGGTTCCCTTTTCATCCTTTTCCCCCGATGAGGGAAAAATTGGAACCGTTGCGGGTGCAAAGGTAGTGGATTGTTTTGGAAATATAAAACAGGCATGATTTTTTTTGGGGGAGCAAATGACGAAAAAACAACTTTTGATACACCCCTTTTCAAACAACTCGAAAATGGAAACTGTTACTGCTGTGATATTTCTTCGATCACGCTCAGCGCTTTTCGAACCGAATCAATCTGTTGAACGCTCAACAGTCGCCGGTTGTTCTTCTCGGATAACCGGCATATTTTGGCGCGATTCTTGGCAAATTCCAACAATTTATCGAAGGCCGCACTTTGGTAATACGGTGATTCGGGATTGGTTACCAGGTAAATGGTCATCTTTCCGTTTTTCAGAATAATCTTGTCTATTCCCAATTTTTTCGCTATCCGGCGCAAGCGGACAATCTGAATCAATTCTTCGCCTTTTTCCGGAATCGGCCCGAAACGGTCTTGCAGCCGGATGCGGAAGCGTTCGACGTCGGCTTCGTTTTCCATCCCATCCAATTCGCGATACAGCAGGATGCGTTCCGAATCGTTAGGAATATAATCGGCCGGGAACAGTAATTCCAAATCGCTTTCCACATTGGTCTCCGCCACATAGTTTTCGCCGCTGTCTATTTGATTTTCGTCTTTATAGAGATCGGCAAACTCTTCGTTTTTCAATTCCTGAACGGCTTCGGACAGGATTTTCTGATAGGTTTCGTAGCCGAGGTCGGCGATAAAACCGCTTTGTTCGGCGCCCAGCATATTTCCCGCGCCGCGGATATCCAAATCCTGCATGGCGATGTGAATGCCGCTGCCCAGTTCCGAAAAATGCTCAATGGCCTGCAGGCGGCGGCGAGCTTCGGGCGTTATATCGGACAGAGGCGGCGACAACAGATAACAAAACGCCTTGTGATTGCTGCGGCCGACCCTTCCCCGCAACTGGTGCAAATCGCTCAAGCCGAAATGGTGGGCGTTGTTGACAAGGATCGTATTGGCATTCGGAATATCGATCCCATTTTCGATAATGGCGGTGGCGACCAGCACGTCGTATTCGTAATTGGCAAAATCGAGAATCGTCTGTTCCAGAATCGCCGGATCCATTTGTCCGTGGCCGATAGCTATCCGCGCATCCGGAACTTCTTTTTTTACCAAATCAGCCACATCCTGCAAGTTGGATATGCGGTTGTTGATGATAAACACCTGCCCGTTGCGGCTCATTTCGAAATTCACCGCTTCGCGGATAATGTCGCTGCTGAAACGGTGTACTTCCGTATGAATGGGATAGCGGTTGGGCGGCGGCGTGGAGATATTCGATAAATCGCGGGCGCCCATCAGGCTGAATTGCAGCGTTCGAGGTATCGGCGTGGCGGTTAGCGTAAGCGTATCGATATTGATTTTCATTTGCCGGAGTTTTTCTTTAACGCCGACGCCGAATTTTTGTTCTTCGTCCACAATCAGCAAACCCAGATCTTTGAAGTGAACGTCTTTGCCGATAATGCGGTGCGTTCCCACCAGCACATCAATTTTTCCCTCTTTCAGTTTTTGCAGTATTTCTTTCGTTTTCCCGGCCGGACGGGCGCGGGACAGGTAATCGACCGTTACCGGAAAATCGGCTAACCGTTCCCGAAACGTATTGTAATGCTGGAAGGCCAGCAGCGTAGTCGGCGCCAGAACTACCGCCTGTTTGCCATCCGTTACGGCTTTAAACGCCGCCCGGATAGCCACTTCGGTTTTGCCGAAACCCACGTCGCCGCAAACTAAACGATCCATCAGGCGAGCGCTTTCCATATCCTGCTTAACGTCGTTAGTCGCTTTCAGCTGGTCGGGCGTATCTTCGTAAATAAACGAAGCTTCCAGTTCCTTTTGCAAATACGTATCGGGCGAGAACGCAAAGCCCTGTTCGTCCCGCCGTTGCGAATAGAGCAAAATCAGGTCTTTAGCAATATCTTTGACTTTTTTCCTGGTACGGTCTTTCAGGTTTTCCCAGGCGCCGGAACCCAGTTTGTTGAGGCGCGGCGATTCATTGTCTTTCCCTTTGTATTTCGATATTTTATGCAGATTGTGAATGCTGACAAAAATCATATCCTCGTTCAGATACGTCATTTTGATGACTTCTTGCGTCTTGCCGTTGATTTCCGTCCGAAGCAATCCGCCGAATTTGCCGACACCGTGGTCGATATGTACCAGGTAATCGCCCGGCTGGAACTGCTGCAATTCTTTGAGCGACAACGCTATTTTCCCCGAACGCGCCTTTTCGGATTTCAGGTTGTATTTGTGAAAACGGTCGAACAACTGGTGGTCGGTAAACAGGCAAACATGCAGGGTTTTGTCGATAAATCCCTCATGCAGCGTTTGCATCGCCGGAATAAACCGGACAGGGTCGCCCCGATCTTCAAAAATAGACTGAATGCGTTTGATTTGCTTTTCGTTGTTGCTCAACACATAGAGCGTATAACCTTCGTCCATTTTTTCCTTGAAGGAAGCGGCTACCCATTCAAAATTCTTGTGATACGATAATTGCGGCTCGGTAGCAAACGGCACGATCCGCCGTCCGGCTTCATCGCCCGACAAACCGCCCAAATGGATTCCGGTATATTTCCGGAGCAGTTGTTCCATCTCTTCCGGCGGCGTCAGCAAGAGCCGAATTTGATCAAGCGAGGCAAAGGTTTCTTCATTGGTCAACACCGGCTCCTCCTTCCACAGCGACTGAAATTGCTCACAGACCCATTGTTCGTTCCGGAAAACGATTTTCGTCCTGTCCGGCAAATACGAAAACAGGGTCGTATCGCCGGCGCCCGACTGCGCCGAAAGAATCGAAATCGCATCTAATTTTTCCTTCGATAGCTGCGTTTCCACATCGAAACTGCGGATACTGTCCACCGTATCCCCCAAAAAATCAATCCGGTAAGGGTATTCGTTGGAAAACGAAAAAACATCAATAATCGACCCCCGCACGGCGTATTGCCCCGGTTCATAGACATAATCCACCCATTCAAAACCGTAGGAATCCAGAACGTCGGAAACAAACGTCGTATCGATTTTTTCGTTCCTGCAAATCGACAGCGTATTATTTTTCAGTCGATTTCCGGAAACGACTTTTTCGGCCAGCGCTTCCGGATACGTAACAATCAGGCAAGGTTGAGAAGTTGTATTCAGGCGGTTTAAGACTTCCATCCGTAAGATTTCGTTTGCCGCATCCCGTTGCCCGTACCGGATGCGCCGCTTGAACAGCGACGGAAAAAAAAACACATCCGTTTCGCCCAGCGCCTGACAACAATCGTGGTAGAAATACCCGGCTTCTTCCAAATCATTTAAAATACAAAGCAGATGATTTTCCTTCAACCGGGCAAAAACCGAAGCGCAAACCACACTCGCCGCTGAACCGGTCAATCCTTTCAAGTAAATATCCGTTCCGGTTTCGTTAACCAACGAAAGAACCGCCTCTACACCCGGATGCCGGGAGTAAAGGCGCTGTAATAATGAATCGTTCAATGCAATAAAATTTGTGCAAATTTAGATGAAAAACGCGAGTTTTCCAAGCGCGCGGATAAAAAATTAGGGAATAAAAATCAACGAATCAAAGCGAACGCCCATCCTGCTGATTTTGGCATGATTGGCGCTCAAAAGGGAGCATCCTGTTTCCAATTCTTTATATATCCAAGTCGTCGAATGGATATTTAATGTTCTGAATTGTCGCTGTTTCTTATTACTGTTACTATGAATTGTAAAAATTTGTTCGTAAGACGATTGCGTCAAGAACGGAGTACGAATCCATTCGTCTCAGCATCTAAAACCGATTCAGAAATTCGTAGATATTTTCCGGAAAATCTCCGCCGGTTTTATCGAAAACGCCCAGAATATATTGTCCTTTCCAAACAACAGGAATATTTCCGTTATAGCGGTCTTGAATCAGCAGATTACCTTCGGCAAAGTCGGCGGTTTGTTTAGTAAACCGGAAGTAGTCGGAGAGAATTGTCCGTGCGCCTTCCGGGGTTTTTCCGTCAATCAGGAAGACTTGAAATTTTTTACCGTCCCGTTCATAATCGGCGACATAGACCGGTTTCAAAAAATCGTGCCCGATGTAGTTTTGCGTGATATAGGCCGCGCTGTAGAGCATCAGTCCTTCCTGGGGAAACAAAGCGAACAGGGGCGGATATCCGGCGGCGGGATCGATTTTCTGCGCCAGTGTCCGGGCAATGGTTTGCATAACTTCGCGGATGGCGTCGCTTTCGTCGCTGGCCGACATCTTCACATAAACGCAACCGGAGAAGAAAAACAGGCCGTACTCATCGCCTTGGGCTTCGCCGCCAATGCTTGGATAAAACGTCATATCCGGCGAGCGTTCGGAGGCGTACATGCCGAAAGCGTCTTCAGGAGTGGCATGGCGGTAGGCTTGCAGGGTGATGTAATTATCGCCCTGCGCGTATTCCATACTGGTCATTTCCTGAAAATTATTTTCCAGAAAAAGCGGCGCGGCGCCATTGATGCGTTCGTACAGGTTGTCCCGGTTGAAGACTTCCACTTCCGGCGAACGGTTCCAGCCGGCAACCTCCGGAAGGGCGTTGAATAAGTCCTCGGAGGTTTGGGCGGCAGACTTCCCCGCCAGACAGAGAAGTCCGGTAAGCGTCAATATTTCCCACCGTTTCATTTATGCCAGGAAATTATCGGGAACATGAACAATGGGAGTAATAGCCGCTATTTTGTCGGCGACGTTGAATCCGGAGGGGCACCGGACGGAACAGCTTGAGCATCCGGCACATTCGTTGCCCGTTAACGGCAGTTCCGCCAGCGTTTCTTTCGACAAAGCCGGTTGGCGATAGCCGTAATTATACATGTAGGCGCGCATCAGGGTCGGGATCGTCTCGAGATGTTTCCTGCAATCCGATACGCATTTTCCGCAGTTCTGGCAATACAGCAATTCGCTATTTTCCAGGCCGGCCAGATAGCGGACGTCGCTTTCCTGTAATGCAGGTGCGTAAGCGGCTTCCAGACAGTTGTCCAGCAGGTCGAAGCTGGTAAATCCGGGAATGGCGGTAGTGATGTTAGGGTTTTTCCAAGCCCAGCGCAGACAGGCGGCGCCATCGACTTTTTTCTGTCCGCCGGCGTCTTCCACGCCGCCGGCCATCGTTTTCATGGCGATAAAACCTATTCCTGCATCCGCTCCCCGTTGAATGGCGGCGTTTAATGCGGGCAAAATCCCTAACTTGAAGTTATAACTGATTAAAATGACTTCGTAAATACCGGCCCGGATGGCTTCGTCAATCTGTTCCGGTTTATTGGCGTGTGTCGAAAACCCGATGTGTTTAATTTTACCTTCTTCCTTGAACTTTTTCATCAGGGCAATCATCCGCGGATGGCTGATGTCGGCGATGTTATCGACAGCGTGAGCGTAAAAAATATCCACATAATCCATTTGAAGGCGACTCAGGCTGGTATTCAGCAGGTTTTCAAAAGCTTTTTCAAAATTTTCCGCATCCGGATTCGCTTTGCCTTTGGTAGCGATCGTAAACGTACTCCGGTCTTTACCCTGAAAGAAAGCGCCCAGCATCTCTTCGTTCTTTCCCCGTTGATAGCCGTTAGCCGTATCAAAATGCGTAATGCCGGAATTGTACGCCGCGCGAACAACGGCGGGATTATCGGCGCGCATCACTCCCATACTTAAAATGGGAATTTCCATGCCTGTTTTCCCCAATATACGGGTCGGGATCTTTTTTTCTTCTTTTTTGGCGTTTGCGGAAGCCAACGTTACCTGAGGAGCGACTACTGCGCCTGCGCCTGCAAGGGCGGAAATACTTAAAAATTGTCTTCTGTTCATGATTTTCAAAATTTTTATGTCAAATTTTATGAATCCGGCAGCAAATATAATACATAAATCCGAATTATTATCAGGGAGTAAAAAAATAATTCATGAATTTTAATAAATGTATCGATATAACTATTTTCCGGTTACGTTTGTGGAAAAAAGAATGTGCACCTTTTGTTACAACGAGGTTTCGGCTACGACGGATACTATTTCCACGTGGCGGAAACAATCCGTACTGTTTACATGCAGCGCCAATCGACTACGATAACTCTTTTTTTTACAAAAGTTTCAGTCAGGCGAAGTTTACGGGAAATTTGTTAATTAGTTAAATGCTTTTGTAATAAATTGATTCATAATGTTATTCGCGGAAAGACAGGGATTCGAACCCCGGGAACCTCTCGGTTCAACGGTTTTCAAGACCGCCGCAATCGACCACTCTGCCATCTTTCCTTAATTTAATACTCTACTTTCGCTAAAGCGATGCAAAGGAAATACTTTTTTTGGGGATTACAAAGGATTTTATTGTTTTTTTACGTTTGAAAAAGGAAGATTCTCTAATT
This sequence comes from Dysgonamonadaceae bacterium, assembly GCA_031284225.1. The sequence goes on from JAITAH010000213.1 coordinate 22,473, forward strand.
ATCCGGCCGCCGCCGCGCTTCCTCCGGTCAATAGCCCTACTTCATGTTATGGAAAACGTTCTGAATATCCTCGTCTTCCTCGAACTTGTCCAGCAACTTATCGAGGGTGATGCGTTGCTCGTCCGTAACTTCTTTGTAATCATTAGGAATCCATTCAAATTGTGCGCTGTGGATTTCGTATCCGTTTTCTTCCAGGTATTTTTGGATGGCCGAATAGGATTGAAATTCGCCGTAGATAAATACCACATTTTCTTCCTCGTCATATTCGATTTCATCTACGCCGAAATCAATCAGTTCCAGTTCCAGTTCTTCCAAATCGGCATTCGCTTTCGGCGTAATTTTGAACACGCATTTGTGGTCGAAAAGGAATTGCAGGCTACCGCTGGTGCCTAACGAACCGCCGTATTTATTGAAATAGCTCCGCACATTGGCTACCGTCCGCATATTGTTGTCGGTGGCCGTTTCCACAACGATAGCAATGCCGTAAGGACCGTATCCTTCGTAGATGATTTCTTTGTAATCGGCCGCATCTTTGGATGTTGCCCGTTTGATGGCGCGATCGACGTTTTCTTTCGGCATGTTTTCTTTCCTCGATTGTTGAACCAGCACCCGTAAACGAGGGTTCAAATCGGGGTCGGAACCGCCTTCTCTGGCGGCAATCGTAATTTGTTTGCCGAGTTTGGTAAACACGCGGGCCATATTGCCCCATCTTTTCAATTTGGTTGCTTTCCGGTATTCAAATGCTCTTCCCATGGTTTTCTAAATTATCGTAATTGTGCGCCTAAGCGGTCTTCCAGATTTTTTTGGATTTTCAGCATAAGCGAGTCGATTTGTTTATCATTCAATGTTTTTTCATCGTCTTGCAAGGTAAAGCTGACGGCGTATGATTTTTTGCCTTCCGGCAAATTTTCCCCTTCATAAACGTCGAACAGACTTACGTCTTTCAATATTTTCCGGTCGGTTTGGTAGGCGATTTTTTCGACGTCCGCAAAGAGAACCGCTTGGTCCAATAACAATGCCAAATCCCGTTTTACTGGGTGAAATTTAGGTATTTCGGCGTATTTTACTTGTGCCGATTGGTTTTCCTTCATCAACGCTTCCCAATTCAATTCGGCAAAATAGACTTCGACCGGAATATCGAATTTTTTGCAGACGCTTTTTTGAACTACGCCCAAAACGCCCAAGGGCTTTCCGGAGAATGTTTCAAGGGATAAACCGGCGGACAGCAAATCGTTCGACCAGGGTTTGCAGACCACTTTCTTCCAAGGTAATCCCAGGCGGCGCAGGATGTTTTCGACAAAGGCTTTCAGTTCATATACCGACGCCTTTTCCGCCGGGCGCAGCCAATGGTTCGGAATGAAATTGCCGGTCAGCCAAAGAGCTAATTTGTATTCTTCCTTAATGGCTGTCAGGTAGTTTTCTCCTTTCAAGCGTTCGGGGAGATGAAAATAGGTATTTCCAAATTCGTAGCATTTCAGGTCGGCGTTTTTCCGGTTGCGGTTATAGACAATGGTTTCCAGCCCGCCGAAGAGCAGGGTTTGACGCATCACTTCCAGGTCGGCGCTCAAAGGGTTGCGCAATACGACGCAGTTCGCTTTCGGATAAGAAATTAATCCGTTGTAGTACGAACTTGCCGTCAACGAATTATTCAGGATTTCGCAAAAGCCTGCCCCCGTGAGTTGTTCGGATATAATGTTTTGCAATTCGTAACTCCGGTCGGTTGGCGTTTGATAGGACAGGGTAGAGCGTACTTCTTCGCCCACCGTTATTTGGTTGTAGCCGTAAATGCGCAGGATATCTTCGATAACGTCCACGTCGCGGGTTACGTCCACGCGGTAAGTAGGGATGTTCAGTTTCCATACGTCGCCCTGTTTTTCCAGGATTTCAATTTCGAGGCCGGTAAGGATTTTTTCGATGAGATTTTCCGGAATTTGTTTTCCGATCAAACGACTTGCTTTCAGCAAGCTAAAATCCACCGCAGCCGGAAGAACGGGATGCGGGTAAACATCCTGTATTTCGCCGGTAACCGTTCCGCCGGCAACTTCCTGAATCAGCAAAGCGGCTCGTTTCAACACATAGAGCGTCTGATTAGGGTCGGCGCCGCGTTCAAAGCGGAACGAAGCGTCGGTATTCAGTCCATGATAGCGTGCTGTCTTGCGAATCCAGGTCGGATGGAAGTAGGCCGATTCCAGGAATACGTCTCGGGTCGTTTCCGTAACGCCGGAATCCATTCCGCCGAAAACGCCGCCGATACACATTCCGCCTTCTGCGCTGCAGATCATTAAATCTTTGTCCGAAAGTTTTCTTTCCACTCCGTCTAAGGTAACAAACGGAGTTCCTTCCGGTAAGGTTTTCACAATCACGCGGTTTCCTTTGATCTGCCGGGTATCGAAAGCGTGGAGCGGCTGTCCGGTTTCGTGCAATACATAATTGGTTACGTCCACAACATTGTTGATAGGCCGCAAGCCGATGGCTTCCAGGCGTTTTTTCAACCAATTGGGACTTTCTTTCACGGCTACATTTTGGATGGTTACCCCCGTGTAACGCGGACAGGCGGTATGATTTTCTACGGTTACCGTAACGGCGATCGAGGGATCTTCTATTTGAAAAGCGTTTACCGCCGGCTTTTTCAATGCGGTTTCTTTTCCTTGCGCCTGCAAATAAGCGGCCAGATCGCGAGCTATACCGTAATGCGAAGCGGCGTCCACGCGGTTGGGCGTAATATCCACTTCCAAAACAAAATCGCTTTCGATAGCGTAATAATCTTTGGCGGGCGTGCCTACGGCAACGGAGTCGGGGAGAACGATAATGCCGTCGTGGCGGGTTCCGATACCGATTTCGTCTTCGGCGCAAATCATTCCGTTGGATTCGACGCCTCGTATTTTGGATTTTTTAATGGTAAATGATTCATCGCCGGAATAGAGCGTCGTCCCGATTGTGGCGACAATCACTTTTTGACCGGCAGCCACATTGGGCGCTCCGCAGACGATTTGCAGGGGTTCGCCGTTGCCTGTATCGACGGTGGTAACATGCAAATGATCGGAATTGGGATGCGCTTCGCACGTAAGCACCTGACCGGTAACTAATCCTTTTAATCCGCCCCGGATGGGTTCCACCGTTTCGATGCTACCGGTTTCCAGACCGATGGAAGTCAGGGCATCCGCCAATTGCTGCGGGGAAAGATCGAAGGAAACGTAGTCTTTTAGCCAGTTATAGGATATGTTCATACCTTTGTTCTTAAATATTTCAAAAAAGAGGAGCAAAAGTAATTAATTTCTTTGAATAGAGCAAAGAATCCTGTTAAAACATTGGCTTGGCACAACCATGCACGATCCGATGGAGCACTTAAAAGCGTTTACTTGCTTTTTATCGATCCGACAACGATAAAATTTCTAAAACAATAAGGCATTAATTTGTAAAATATTCCAAAAAAGAGTATATTTGCGCGCTGAAAAAAAAAAGAACCCGGCAATTAAAACTCAATATCAAAAAAATAAAATAAATTTCAAATGCAAAAAGGATTTATAAAGTTTCTTGCGATTGCACTTACCCTGGTAAGTCTTTTCTATTTATCATTTACGGTAGTAACCAATAAGTATTACAAACAAGCCAAAGAATATTCCGGCGGCGTTCCGGTTTTGGAAAACCAGTATCTCGATTCGTTGGCGAAAGAAAAAGTGTGGCTGGGCTATTCCCTTGAAAAATGCCGCGAAATGGAAATCAATTTAGGTCTTGACCTGAAAGGCGGTATGAACGTGATTATGGAAATTACCGCCGTGGACGTGCTGAAAGCCCTGGCCGACAATAATCCCGATCCGACTTTCAATCAA
>JAITAH010000163.1 GCA_031284225.1 Dysgonamonadaceae bacterium
TTGGATAAATATTTGCGAAATCTTCGCATCTATTTTCGGAAAGAAGAAGGAAGCGATGAAATCCTGACGGATTTTGAAGCCCGGATCGAAGAACTGCTCAGCGATCGCGTGCGCTTGGGTTATGATGTGATTACGATTACCGAAGTCGAACAAGTGATTGCCCGGATGGGACGTCCCGGCGATTTCGGGGAAAAAGAAGAGGAGGCGCCGGAAGAAAAAAGCGCCGGATACAAGGAAGAAGAGTTGGTTTCGGCCGGTAAAAAGAAATTCTACCGGAATCCGGACGATAAGATGTTTGCCGGCTTGTGTTCGGGAGTCGCCGCTTACTTCGGATGGAACGTTGTTCTTGTTCGTATTATTGCTGCCGTTTTGGTTCCGGCTACTTCGTTCTGGATTGTGCCGCTTTATCTGATTTTGTGGCTGGTGATTCCCGAAGCGCTTTCCGCCGAACAGAAGCTGGAAATGCAAGGCAAGCCCATTACGGTGGAAAATATCGGTAAAACGGTGGCCGAAAATGTGAAGCGGACAACTACTAACAACGGATGTCTGGCGTCGCTTGTCGATTTCATTGTCGCTTTCTTCAAAGTCTGTCTGGTTGGTTTGGGTTTGATTATCGGTATTCCCTTAGTATTTGTATTGGTACTTGTAATTATTGTGCTTTTTTGCGTGCTGTTCGGCGTGGGAACCGGCGTTCTGGGCGGATTGATTCCGTGGACGAACGAAACTTTCCTCTTTGTAACTCATCCGGCGCTGGCTACCGTCGCTTTTTGCCTGATCATCGGTATTCCATTAATCGCTTTGGTATATACAGTTATTGCTCAACTATTTAAATTAAAACCTGTGCATACGGGAGTCAAATGGGCCGGTATTATTCTTTGGATTGCCGCTATCATTGCGATGCCTTTCTCCGGATTCAAAGCGGACTGGAAAAAACTTTCCGATAACCGGCATTGGGGATGGAGTTATACGATTGATGAGGACGATTCCGCCTTGCGCGGCAATGGCGTGATTGCCGACCGGACGGAAACTTTGCCGCCGGTTGAATATATTACTGTGGAAGAACATTTTATCGGCAATGTGCAAATCGAACAGGTAGCGGGCGATTCGACTTCGTTAGTCATCAACGGCGAGTCTAATTTGATTGATAAAGTCGAAGTGGAAGTAAAGAACGGGAATACGTTATCGCTGTCCACCGTCGATGGTTACCGCTTCCGGACGACGACTCCTTTGATTATTCGTTTACAAACCCCTCATCCGAAAGGAGTAAAAATCTTTTCCGTCGGGAATCTAACTGTTTTGGGCGCGTTGAAAACCGACGATTTTTCGATTCTCATGGGCGGCGCCGGAAAAATACAAGCCGATAGCCTGTATGCCGACGTGTTGAACGTCCGCAACGAGGGCGTCGGTTCGGTGCATTTGGGCGGTGTTGCCCGAACGGCTACCTTGGAACTCCAAGGGGTAGGGAAGATTCGTGCCTTGGAATTGGTAGCCGATTCGGTCAATGCCGAAGTGAATGGCGTCGGTTCTATCCAATGCAATCCGGTTCAGTATTTGCATGGCTATGTCAATGGAATCGGTAGCATTTCGTATCAATCGGAACCCAAAACAAAAAATACGAATGTGAACGGATTGGGAAAAATAAAATTAGAATAGCGTTTTTTAATTAGTTTTAATAAATTTTATTATATTTGCAGTCTTATTGCAAATAGATGGCGTTAATTAAATCAGTACGGGGCTTTACTCCCCAAATCGGTAAAAATGTGTTTTTAGCAGACAATGCTACAATTATCGGCGATGTAGTGATCGGCGACGATTGTAGCATTTGGTTTAATACCGTGTTGCGGGGCGATGTCAATGCGATCCGTATCGGTAATCGGGTGAATATTCAGGATGGAACGGTGATCCATACCTTGTACGAAAAATCGGTAGCCGAAATCGGCGATGATGTATCGATCGGCCACAATGTGGCGATTCACGGAGCAAAAATAGAGAACGGCGCTTTGATTGGGATCGGCGCCGTCGTATTGGATCATGCCGTGATTGGCGAAGGCGCTCTGATAGCCGCCGGCGCCGTCGTTTTGAGCGGAACAACAGTCGAGCCGGGAAGCATCTATGCCGGAATACCGGCTAAATTCGTTAAGAAATTAGACCCCCGGCAGGCGAAGGAAATCAATCAAAAGATAGCCAAAAACTATTTGATGTATTCGGATTGGTATAAAAACAACCGAGATTGAAAGCTATGGATATTGACTTAGTATATCTTTGGGTGGACGGAAACGATCCGGTTTGGCAAGCCCGCAAAAATGCATTTTTAGGAATTGAAACGGCAGAAGACGAAATCAATTGCAAAGGCCGCCACGCCAATAACGACGAACTGAAGTACTCGCTGCGTTCGGTAGAAAAATATTTACCTTGGATACGGAAAATCTTTATTGTAACCGACAATCAGATACCGGATTGGCTCGATACTTCCCATCCCGGAATACAGATGATTAGCCACAAAGATATTCTTCCGGAAGAAGCGATGCCCTGCTACAACTCGGTCGTTATTGAGTATTTCCTGTACCGGATTCCCGGACTTTCCGAACATTTTTTGTATGGAAACGACGATATGTTCTTTAATGCCAGCCTCTCGCCCCTGTTTTTCTTTACCGAAGACGGATTCCCGTATGTGCGATTAAAACGAAAACTGTTCGGCAAATGGCGCTACCGCTGGAAAAAATGGTGGGGAAAAAGCTTATCCACATACCGGACCACCATCCTCAAGGCAGCCCAATTGATAGAAAACCGCTACGGAAAGTTTTATTCCGGAGTGCCGCACCACAATATCGACGCCTACCGGAAAACCGATTATCGGGCAGTGGTAGAAACCGTTTTCAAGCCGGTCATTGATCCTTGCATCCCGCATCACAAACGTTCTCCGGACGATATTCAGCGCGCCCTGTTTGTCTATTACGCTTTAGTCGTAAAACACGGTTATCCGAGATA
>JAITAH010000188.1 GCA_031284225.1 Dysgonamonadaceae bacterium
CTTCCAGCAGCACAAGGTAATCGTCCAATAATTTTTTCTTGGGGAAAGTAATGCCATAAATGCGCGTCAGTTGACGGCGTTTTTCATCGCCCCGCCAATAGGCTCCGGCAATGGCCGTCAGTTTTATCGCCTTAATATAAGAGGTATCCGGCAAGTGCGGGCCGCGGCAGAGGTCGGTAAAATTGCCCTGCGTGTAGGTAGTAATCGTCCCGTCGGCCAGTTCGTCGATCAATTCGATTTTATAGGTTTCGTTGCGGTCGCCGAACAGTTTCAGGGCGTCCTTTTTAGTAATGTTTTCGCGGCGGATGGTTGATTTTTTCGCTGCCAATTCCTGCATTTTCGTTTCAACGGCCGCTAAATCGGCGTCTTTGACGATAATGCCTTCGCCGGGATCGACGTCGTAATAGAACCCGTTTTCGATAGCGGGTCCGATGCCGAATTGAATGCCTGGATAGAGTTCCTGCAAGGCTTCCGCCAATAAGTGAGCGGAAGAATGCCAAAAAGCATGTTTGCCTTCCGCATCTTCCCATTTGTATAACAGGAGCGAAGCGTCTTCGTTAATGGGGCGGGATAAATCGTACGTTTCGCCGTTAACGCCGGCGGCTAAAACGTCCTGCGCCAAACGGGGACTGATACTTTCTGCAATTTGCATGGCCGTGATTCCTGAGGCGTATTCGCGCGTGGAACCGTCGGGAAATGTTATTTTTATCATCTTTTTATTCTAATCAACTAAATTAGAGTGCAAAATTAATATTCTTTTTTAATAATCGAACATTTTTTTCAATTTTCTTCACCGCCGAATTCCATCAGGTAGGCTTTGATGAAGCCGTCGAGGTCGCCATCCATCACTGCGCCGACGTTGGAAGTCTGGTAATCGGTACGATGATCTTTTACCCGCCGGTCGTCGAAGACATACGAACGGATTTGCGATCCCCATTCGATTTTCTTTTTGCCGGCTTCGATTTTGGCGGAAGCTTTCCGTCGCCGTTCGAGTTCCAATTCGTATAATTGCGATTTCAGCAAACGAATGGCGTTGTCTTTATTCCCAAATTGAGAACGGGATTCCGTGTTTTCGATAACGATTTCCTTTACCTCGCCGGAGTCGGGATCCTTATAATTATAGTGCAATCGCACGCCCGTTTCCACTTTGTTGACGTTTTGTCCGCCGGCGCCGCTCGACCGGAACGTATCCCAACGGATATCGCCCGGATTGACTTCAATTTCAATCGTATCATCGACTAAGGGAACGACGGAAACCGACGAAAAGGAGGTCATGCGTTTGCCTTGCGCATTGTACGGCGAAACACGCACCAAGCGGTGTACGCCGTTTTCACTTTTCAAGTAACCGAAAGCATAATCGCCTTCCACTTGCATGGTAACGGTTTTGATGCCGGCATCGTCGCCGTCCAACCAGTTGGTAACGGTTACTTTGTAGCTTTTGCTTTCGCACCAGCGGCTGTACATCCGGTAAAGCATTTCTGCCCAGTCTTGGGCTTCTGTTCCGCCGGCGCCGGCATTGATTTTCAAAACGGCTCCCAAATGGTCTTCTTCCGAACGAAGCATGTTTTTTAATTCCAGCTTTTCGAGCAGGGTAAGAGCGTTCTGATAAGCGTCATCGACTTCCGCTTCGGTAGCGATTCCTTCTTTATTGAAGTCGAAAGCGAGTTGTAATTCTTCGGCGGCCGATTTTACTTCGTTGTATCCGGTAATCCAGTATTTAATTTCCCGCACTTTCCGCATTTGCGCTTCGGCGCGTTTCGGGTCTTCCCAAAAATCGGGCGCCTGGGTGCGCAATTCTTCTTCTTCTAATTGGAGGGTTTTCGCATCGACGTCAAAGGTACCCCCTCAACGCGGACTCGCGTTCCAATACATATTGTAATTGGTCTGTTGTAATCATTATTGTTTAAAAATGTTTAAGCGGGTACAAAATTAGATAAAAAACGCGAGTTTTCCAAGCGTGTGGAAAAAATCAATGCGGGGTTCTGCGCATCGCGCAATATTTTATCCCTATTTCTTTTGTAACCTCGCAACTTATACCTATTTTTGTGCGGAAATTTACTTTTATGACAGAAGAGCAAAGTAAATTAATATATGTTTTCGAAGATCGGGTGCATCGATTGATGGAAATCTGTGATGGCTTGAGAGCGGAAAATAGTGGCTTGAAGCTTCAGATAGAAGCATTACAGCAAGCGCAAACAATATTGGAAGAAGCAAACAAAACAATAAAAAGTAAATACGATAATCTGAAAACAGCGCGGATCCTTTCTGTGAAACAGGAAGATATGAAAAGCGCAAAAACCAGATTGTCGAAATTAGTGAAAGAGGTCGATAAATGTATCGGTTTGTTGAACGAATAAAAACAATCGGTGGAAATGGAAGAAGAATATTTTCCCAATCCCATACAGTTAAAGATAGTTGATAAGCATTTTCCTTATTCTTGCAAAAGAAAAGAAGAGCAAAATCTGCGGAAAGCGGCTACGAATGTTACGGATAAATATATGCAATACAGTTCGTATTATTCCGGCGCCCATTTTCCGATGGCGGATTTATTGAAAATGGTGGCGTTTCATTTTTCGCTGGAGTTACTGGAAGACGTTCAACGGGAAGATATGACGCCCTTTATTGATAAAATCGAACAACTGAACGCCGAACTGGATCGCTATATTCAGTCGGTTTAAGCGCTTGTTTTTAACGATTTTTTACGCTAATTGCTTTTTGAGTTTTGTTTCAAAAGACAATTAGTGTTTTTTATATAGAATGTAGAACAAAATAAAATTAGTTTAAAGTATGGTAACAATTATAATTACAGTGTTAATTATTGCTCTTGCAGGAGGAATAGTGGCGATGGTGAGGCTCAATATCGCCAACGGAGCAAAGCGCAAAAAGATTCTCGAAGAAGCCTATAAGGAGGCAGAATCTATCAAGAAAAATAAAATGCTGGAGGTGAAAGAAGAATTCATTTCCCTGAAAGCCGATCTGGAAAAACAAGTGAGTATCCGGAACGCCAAACTTCAATCGCAGGAAGCAAAACTGCGGCAAAGGGAACTCTTTATCAACCAGCGGCAGGAAGAATTGAATAAGAAACGGAACGAATTGGAAACCGTTCGGGAAAACCTGAACAACCAGTTTGAACATGTGGAACGGCGCAAACAGGATTTGGAAAAAATCCACAAAATGGAAATCGAACGTTTGGAGGCGCTTTCCGGCCTTTCGGCTGAGGAAGCGAAAGAACGTCTGGCGCAATCGTTGAAGGAAGAAGCCCAAACGGCCGCTTCAGCCTACATCAACGAAGTGATGGAAGAGGCCAAAATGACGGCTAATAAAGAAGCGAAAAAGATTGTTGTTCAGTCGATTCAACGAGTAGCTACGGAAACGGCCATCGAAAATGCCATTACTGTTTTCCCTATCGATTCGGACGAGATCAAAGGCCGGATCATCGGTCGCGAAGGCCGGAACATCCGGGCGCTGGAAGCCGCTACCGGTATTGAAATTATTGTCGATGACACCCCGGAAGCTATTGTCCTTTCCGGTTTCGATCCCGTGCGGCGGGAAGTCGCCCGCTTAGCCTTGCACCAACTGGTGCAGGACGGACGGATTCACCCGGCGCGTATCGAAGAAGTCGTCAACAAAGTACGCAAACAAGTGGAAGAAGAAATTGTCGAAACCGGAAAACGTACAACCATCGATTTGGGTATTCACGGCCTGCATCCCGAACTTGTCCGGATGATCGGACGTATGAAATACCGCTCGTCCTACGGGCAAAATCTGTTGCAACATTCCCGCGAAACGGCGAATCTCTGCGCCATCATGGCGTCCGAACTGGGGTTGAACCCGAAAAAAGCCAAACGCGCCGGCCTGTTGCACGATATAGGCAAAGTACCTGACGACGAACCGGAATTGCCGCACGCTATTCTCGGTATGAAGCTGGCCGAAAAATACAAAGAAAAACCCGATATCTGCAATGCCGTCGGCGCTCATCACGACGAAACGGAAATGACTACCTTGCTGGCGCCGATTGTGCAAGTGTGCGACGCTATTTCCGGCGCCCGTCCGGGAGCAAGACGCGAAATAGTAGAAGCCTACCTGAAACGGTTAAACGATTTGGAACAACTGGCGCTCTCGTATCCGGGCGTAGTGAAAACGTATGCCATCCAGGCCGGTCGTGAACTGCGTGTGATTGTAGGCGCAGAAAAAATCAGCGATATCGAAACGGAAAGCCTTTCCAATGAAATCGCGAAGAAAATACAGGATGAAATGACTTATCCGGGACAGGTGAAAATAACCGTTATCCGCGAAACCCGTGCGGTGGCTTTTGCCAAATAACCCGTCAGAAAGAAAAAAACAGGATGGAAGACAGGTTGATTATTTACAGAAATGTCGAAGTGTGCCGCGGGGAAAATGTAATTCTCCGGGAAATCTGTTTTGAGCAGCAAAAAGGCGAATTTATTTATATCATCGGCCGGGTAGGTTCCGGGAAAAGTACGTTTTTGAAAACATTGTATTGCGATGCGCCGACGAGCGAAGGCGAAGCGTTTGTGCTCGATTACGATTTGTCGAAAATAAAGAATAAACAAATTCCGCTGTTACGCCGGAAAGTAGGTATCGTGTTTCAGGATTTTCAATTATTGACCGATCGTTCGGTGTATAACAATCTGGAATTTGTGTTGCGCGCCACCGGCTGGAAGGCTAAGAATGAGATAGAAGCTCGAATCCAAGCGGTTTTAGCCCAGGTGGGAATGCCAAACAAGGGTTATAAAATGCCTTACGAACTATCCGGCGGCGAACAGCAACGCATTGCCATTGCCCGCGCGCTGCTCAATTCGCCGGAAATTATCCTGGCCGACGAACCGACCGGCAACCTTGATGTGGAATCCGGAAGACGTATCGTACAGCTATTGCATGATATTAGCGACAGCGGAACGGCCGTCATCATGACTACGCATAACTACCAATGGGTACAGGAATTTCCGGCCAAAATCAAAAAATGCGAAAACGGCCTGTTAATTGATTGTGATAAAGATAATTATTAGTGCGAACCATAGATAAACGAGCTCTTTTGGGAGTTTTGTTGCTTGTCTGTTTTTACAAGGCGCAAGCGTCAGATGCCGATACCGTTAAGCCTTGGTCGATAGAAGGATCGTTCTTTTACGGAAAGATCTTTAAACACGACGCTTATGTAAAATCTACATTGAAAAATGGTCCTACCCGCATCTACGATCTACGATTGGGATACGCCGACCGGTTTTCCGAAGAAGCGGAAGGTTATGCTTATCCGACCTACGGCGTGGGATTTTCCGTGGTTGATTTCGGCGATGTAACGTTGTACCATGCGTCGGATTTGGGTAATTTATATGTTCTTTATTTGTTTTGGAATCAGCATTTGTTAGACTTCGGGCGTTTCCGGTGGACTTGCCAGGGCGATATTGGCCCGGTTTACAATACCGATACGTTCGATCCGATTGCGAATCAGGGGAAAGATTTCAGCAGCAGCGCATTGATGATGTATATCGGATTGACTACCGGATTGAAGTACCGTCTGTCTGATCGTTGGGAAATCGGAACGAATGTGAATATCCGGCATTATTCGAACGGCCGTTTGGGTGTGATTAACAAAGGTTTTAATATCGTTGGCGGAACTCTTACGCTGGCGTATCATTTGTCTTCCGAGAAATACGCGCCGGAGAAAAAACCGACGCTTCCTGTTCATAAAGGATTGTATTACCACATTTCAGCCGGAGGAGGCGTTCAAACCTATATCGAGGATTGGTTGCTTTATATACAGAGCGACGACGCTTACCAACAACCATATATAGAAAAGTACCATCCGAAATATTTTATTTCAACCGATGCAATGTATCGTTTTTCCCGGCAATACGGCGGCGGACTTGGGGTGGATTTATTTTATACGCCCTCCTTAAATAGTTTACAGGAATGGGATTTGCACCGTTCCGATTATGCAGGAAACCCGACTCCGGAATACCGTTTCTGGTCGGTAGGAATCGCTTGGAATCAGGAAATTTATTATAAGAATCTGGCGTTGACTACTTCGTTAGGATATTATCTCTACCGAAAAATGGGTTGGCGTGAAAAAACCGAATCGCCTGTTTATGAGCGTTTTGGTCTTCGGTATTACTTTCCGCAATGGAGCAATGTATTCGGCAGTTGTTCCGTGAAGGCGCACAAATTCCATCTGGCAGAATATTTTGAATTATCTGTCGGAAAGAAATTTTAATATTTGCGGGGTAGTCATTATCTTTGCAGCTTATTTTAGAAATACATCAACATGACACAAGGAAAATTTCCGATAGAGGCCTTCAAACAGTTACGGACGCCTTTTTATTTTTACGATACCCAACTTTTGAGGAACACCGTTCAAACGGCTGTCGCCGAAGCGACCCGTTACGGTTATCACCTGCATTATGCGGTCAAGGCCAATGCCAATCCGCGAATTCTGTCCATTATCAATGAATATGGCATAGGGGCCGATTGTGTGAGCGGAGGAGAAATACAGGCCGCGTTGAATGCCGGTTTCCCCGCCGATAAAATCGTGTTTGCCGGCGTTGGAAAAGCCGACTGGGAAATTAATCTGGGATTGGAAAATGAAATTTCCTGTTTCAACGTCGAGTCGCTACCCGAATTAGAAGTCATCAACGAATGGGCGGCGGAAAAAGGAAAAACGGCGCGGATAGCTCTGCGCATCAATCCCGAAGTGGATGCGCATACGCACCATCATATTACGACGGGGAAGAAAGAAAACAAATTCGGCATTTCTTTGGAACAATTGGATGCAGTATTGGACCGGTTGCCGGCATTATCGCAGCTGAAGGTCGTGGGAATCCATTTTCACATCGGTTCGCAGTTACAGAAATAAAACCTTTCCGTAAGCTTTGCGGCCGGGCGGGGGAGATTCAGCAAATGCTGTTGCAACGGGGTGTTCAGATTCAAACAGTGAACTTTGGCGGAGGTTTGGGCATCGATTACGAACAGCCGGACGCTCATTCGATACCTGATTTTAAGACGTATTTCGAAACCTTCCATACCCATTTTCCGGCGCTTCCGGGACAGGAAATACATTTCGAACCGGGACGTTCGATAGTCGGACAATGCGGCAGTTTAATATCCCAAGTATTGTATGTGAAAGCCGGCAGCGAAAAGCAGTTCGTTATTCTGGACGCCGGTTTTACCGAGTTGATTCGTCCCGCATTATACGACGCCAGACATCCCATAGAGAATCTGACTTCCAACGAACCGGACGAAATCTATGACGTAGTCGGCCCCATTTGCGAATCGTCGGACTGCTTTGCCAAACAAATTCCGCTGAACCGGACGCGTCGGGGCGATCTGATCGCTATCCGCTCCGCCGGCGCGTATGGCGAAATCATGGCGTCGCAATACAACTGCCGCCCCTTGCCGTCCGCCTTTTTCTCGGAAAATCTTATTTTCTGAACAAAACTATGTTATTGGAAAGAATAGATATTTTGATACTTACCGCATTGTTTGTTTGCTGGGTCGTCCAAATGATTTACTATTGGGTATATCTGGCTAAACCGTATTATTATCAGCGAGCGGTGGACAAGGGGAAAATCGCCTTTTCGCCGGCTTTGCCGCCCGTATCGTTGATTATTTATACCCGAAACGAAGCGAGGAATCTGGAAAAATATTTGCCGGATATTCTCGAACAAGCTTACCCGCTCTACGAAGTAATTGTCGTGGACGATTGCTCCTGTGATGATACGGAAGACTTGTTAAAACATTTCCGTTCGCAATATAAACATCTATATTATACCTACGTTCCGCCGGATAGCAGAAACGTGAGCCGAAAAAAACTGGCGTTGACTTTGGGAATCAAGGCGGCGCGCTACGACAACTTGTTGTTTCTGGAAGCCGGTTCGTATCCGACGAGTCCGGACTGGCTTCGCCTGATGGCACGCCATTTCGTTGGAAATAAAACCATTGTATTAGGTTTCAGTACATTGAAAAAATGTCCGATGCGGTATGCGGTTTATGATTATTTCTTTTCCGGTTTACAGATGATGGCTTTGGCTTTGATGCATCGCGCTTATATGGGGAACGGAAAAAACTTGGGATACGCCAAGAGCGAGTTTATGCGCCAACGGGTTTTTTCCGATTTTAGTTTTTTGGAAGCGGGCGACGACGATCTGCTGATCGGCGAATTGGCCGGGCCGGACAATGTGTCGGTCGAATTATCGCCCGACAGCGTTATACAGGTCAACATGGAGGAACTGTGGAGTTGGAAAAAGCTGAAAATCCAACGGATGACTACCTGGCCGTTTTACCGGAAATTTCCAATCGCTTTTTGGAATATCGAAAAACTTTCCCGGATGCTGTTTTACCTTCTGTTTATGGCCGCTCTTGTGTGGTTTTCCCTCAATTGGGAAGCGTTGGGGGCTGTTATTCTCCTTTTCCTCCTCCGTTTTTTAACTCAAGGAGTAGTGATTAATCGAACGACAAGGGTACTCAAATTACCTAAATTTGGTGTCCTCCTGCTGATTTTTGACTTTATTCAACCACTTGTGAACGGATATTTTTATCTTTGTAAAAGATTTAAAAGCAGACGGCAAGAATTTTGGAAATATGGAAAATGACAGAGATGTATTTAATGAATTTCAACAAGCTTTGCGGGGCGTAAAAGGCAATCTGCATGTGCTGGAAGCCTCTGTGCCCGTTGAAAAGCAGATGGAATATTTCAACTATTCCGAGAAAGTAAGGGAATACTGCAAGGATGAAACGGTAGAAGAACAGATCAATATCCTTCATTCGGATGAGGCTTCGTTGGAAGAAACCAAATATGCCATGACATTTCTGGCTATTTCGGGCGATGTAAAAGCCTACCGGGCGCTGGAAAAGTACAGTGAAAATCCGAAAAACAAGGTGTTGAGCGATTGGGCGGTCATGTCGCTCCTACAAGCCCGGATCACCTTAGATACCGAATTTTCCGACGAGAAACAAATATTTATAGCAACCGGTTTGGGCGGCGAAGGAAATAAACTGCGGTTTTATGCGTTCTTCAAGGCCGAAGGCTTGCGTCCGTTTTCCGAATACCAGCGGGATTTGATTAAAAAAGAAATACCGTTCTACATCCATCGCTATCAGGGCGAAGTGGAAGAAATACAAATAGAAGACACTTATTTTTCAGTGGCGTTTTTGATTGATTTTCAAGTCGATTTACGAGTAATGTTACTCAATGCCGTTGAAGAATGTAACGAATACGGCAATTTTATTCAGACTAACTTTATCGTTACCAATGTAAAAAAGTTTGATCAGGAAGATATTCGCCGGGAATTGCAAAAAAGATGAACAGAAATTTGATTGTACAGGTTTGTAAATACGGAATTGTAGGAGTATTAAATACGTTGTTAACCGCGGTAGTCATTGGACTGATGATGCACTTTTTGTTCCGGGTAAGCGGGAATCGAGACGCTTCGTCCGTCGCCGTATCTGTTTCAAATGCGACGGGCTATATTGCAGGGTTTATCAACAGCTTTATCTGGAACCGGAAATGGACTTTCCAAAGCCGGAAAGACTGGCGAATCGACTTCTTGAAATTTATCGCAACCTTTTTTATTTGTTACATCCCCCAATTGCTTTTAGTGATGGTTTTGAACCGTTATGCAAACATCCCTTCCCTGAAAATTCATGTCTTGGGACTTGCGGCGCTGTCGCCGGCCTACCTTTGCCAGCTAATCGGAATCGTATTTTATACGACATTGAATTTTTTATGCAATAAATATTATACATTCAAGGCATAACCGGCGAAGTAATATGCAAACGCTCACGATTATCATACCCTGTTATAATGAGGAAGCGGTGATTGACGCTTGTCATCAGCGGCTTACCTCCGTTTTGCAAGGCCTGGACTACCGGTCGCAACTGATATACATTGACGACGGAAGCGTCGATCGCACGATTGAACGCCTGTCGGCGATTGCCGCCGCGGATTCGCAGGTAAAAGCGCTGCGCTTTTCACGGAATTTCGGACATCAGGCGGCTGTTACGGCCGGGATTCACCACTGCACGACGGATTTTGCGATTATCATGGACGCCGATTTGCAGGATCCGCCCGAATTAATTCCCACGCTTTTAGCCAAACAGAAAGAAGAAAACGCCAATGTGGTGTATTGCGTTCGCGAACGCCGCCTGGGCGAAAGCAAATTCAAACTCTGGTCGGCTAAACGGTTCTACCGGATGCTCAACAAGTGGTCGGAAACCCAGTTCCCCTTAGATGTAGGCGATTTTCGCTTGATAGACTCCCGGATTATCGCCGAATTTAACCGCTTCAAAGAGCGGGGTAAATACGTTCGGGGTTTGATTTCGTGGATGGGATTCAAGCAAACGCCGCTGTATTATGAACGAGATCCGAGGCAGGGCGGAAAAAGCAAATATCCTTTCCGGAAAACGCTATCGTTCGCTTCGGTCGCCTTGTTTTATTTTTCCAAAAAACCGCTTCAGATGGCTACCGGATTAGGATTCTTTGCCGTCCTCATAGGCGTCGTTATGGCCGTATGGTATATTCTCGGCAAAATTCTCGGTTACACGGCGGCCGAGAGCGGATGGACGTCGATCATGATTGGCATCATCTTTTTCGGCGGAGTTCAGCTGCTCACCATCGGCGTTTTAGGACAATATATTGGTATTCTGTTTGATGAGGTGAAAGAACGGCCGGAATATATTATCGATGAAACACTCAATATGAATATTATTTATACCTTTGCCGAATGAACAACGATATTCACATTGCCGTTATCGGTTTGGGCTATGCAGGTTTACCTTTAGCCCGGTTATTCGCCACCCGCTATCCGGTGGTCGGTTTCGACGTTAATAAAAAACGGGTGGCGGAGTTGCAGGCCGGCCACGATCATACGCTGGAAGTTCCCGACGATTTGCTGCAATCGGTGTTGGGCAAGAATCTGCACTGTACGGACAATCCCGAAGCTATCCGCCGCTGCAATTTTTATATCGTAACCGTTCCGACGCCGGCCGACCGCAACAATCGTCCCGATTTAACGCCTTTGAAGCGAGCCAGCGAAACCATCGGACGAGTCATTTCGCCGGGCGATATTGTAATTTACGAATCGACCGTTTATCCGGGCGCTACCGAAGAAGATTGCATCCCGGTGGTGGAAGCGGTATCCGGTTTGACGTTCAACCGCGATTTCTTCGCCGGCTATTCGCCCGAACGCATTAACCCCGGCGATAAGGAGCATACCGTCGATACGATCCGGAAAGTAACGTCCGGATCAACGCCGGAGGTCGCCGCCACGGTAGATGCGCTTTACCGCTCCGTCATCACGGCAGGAACCCATTTAGCGCCTTCGATCCGCGTGGCCGAAGCGGCAAAAATCATCGAAAACTGCCAGCGCGACATCAACATCGCGTTCGTCAACGAACTGAAAAAAATCTTCGACCGCATGAATCTGGATACGCATGCCGTTTTGGAAGCGGCCGGCACCAAATGGAATTTCCTGAAATTCCGTCCCGGACTGGTGGGCGGGCATTGCATCGGCGTAGATCCGTATTATCTTGCTCAGAAGGCGCAGGAATATGGTTATCATCCGGAAATTATTCTGGCCGGCCGGCGGTTGAACGACAGCATGGGCGAATATATCGGCGCGCAGGTCGTGAAAAAAATGATACTGAACGGCCTTCCGGTAAAAGATGCGAGCATCTTGGTGATGGGTATTACTTTCAAAGAAAATTGTCCGGACGTGCGCAATACCAAAGTAGTAGAAGTGATTCGCACGCTGAACGAATACGGCGCCCGGACGCAAATTTACGACCCTTGGGCAAACGCGGACGAAGTGAAAAAGGAATACGGACTGGATATGGTCGCCCAGCTACCGGAACAGACCTTCGAGGCCATCATTGTAGCGGTTGCCCATAAGGTTTTCGAGAAAACCGACTTCTCCCGCTTGCTGAAAGCCGGCGGCGTATGCTATAAATTATCCGAATAGATATGAAAAAAGGCAGCATTTTAGTCGTTGACGATAATAAAAACGTACTGACCGCTTTGCGCATCCTGCTCGAACGGTATTTTGAAACGGTTACTCTTCTGTCTTCCCCCCATTCGATGACGGCAATTCTGCGGACTCAAACGCCGGACATTGTTTTGCTTGATATGAATTTTTCCGCCGGCGTCAATACCGGAAATGAAGGCTTGTTCTGGCTGTCGGAAATCAGAAAGTACGACGCCGGGCTGCCGGTCGTCCTGTTTACCGCTTATGCCGACATCGATTTGGCGGTTAAAGCCTTGAAGCAAGGCGCTGTCGATTTCATTGTAAAGCCTTGGGACAATGCCCGACTGATTGCTACCCTGCAAGCCGCATATTCCCTGCGGGAATCGCGGAAAGAAGTCCAACGCCTGCGCGAAACGCAAAATGTGTTGCAGGAAGAATTGGGTAAAGAGCAGACTGTCTGCTGGGGCGTTTCCGAAGCGATGCAACAATTGCGGAACTTGGTGCAGAAAGTGGCCAAAACCGACGCCAATATTCTGATTACCGGCGAAAACGGTACGGGAAAAGAAGTTATCGCCCGCGAAATCCATCGCCTCTCTCGGCGCAACCGCGAAGCGTTGATTACCGTCGATATGGGGGCTATTACCGAATCGCTGTTCGAGAGCGAACTGTTCGGCCATGTAAAAGGGGCGTTTACCGACGCCAAAACCGACCGCACAGGCAAGTTCGAAGCTGCCAACGGCGGTACCCTGTTTTTGGACGAAATCGGAAATTTGTCTTTTCCTCTGCAAGCTAAATTGCTGTCGGTTTTGCAATCGCGACAAGTGGTGAGGGTAGGGGGCAATCGCCCGCTTCCGATTGATATTCGTTTGATTAGCGCTTCCAACCGGAATCTGCAAACAGCGGTGCAATCGGGCGGATTCCGGGAAGATTTGCTATACCGCATCAATACCATTCAAATCGAGCTGCCGCCCTTGCGCGAACGAAAAGACGATATCCCGCTTCTGGCGGAGTTTTTTTTGGAAAAACAGGCGCATAAGTACCAAAAAACAGGCGGTATGCGGTTTTCTACCGCCGCTATCCAAAAACTGAAAGAGTATCCCTGGCCGGGAAACATCCGCGAGTTGCAGCATACGATAGAAAAAACGGTGATCTTGTCGGACAATACGGAATTGCAGGCGTCCGACTTTTATTTGCAAAAACCGTTGCAGGACGACCTCGCGCTGGAAATGACGCTGGAAAGGGCGGAACAGATTCTGATTCGAAACGCTTTGAAACGGCACAAAAATAATCTTTCGACCACGGCGGCCGAATTGGGTATTACACGTCCGACTTTGTACAGCAAGATAAAGAAATACAATGTTTCAATCGATTCAGTATAAGTTATACATCTATACGGTTTTGCTGGCGGCGGCAGTGGCCGGCGCCACATGGGCGATATGTACTGGCGGTTACTTGTATGCTGTTGCGGGAATAGCCGGGATTCTTTTTTGCCTATCCGGTTTAAACGGCTGTTACCGACGTTATAATTCCAATATTCTTTTCCTGCTGAATGCGTTGGAAAACGGCGATTATTCGTTTCATTTTTCGGAAACCAAACTTTCGATCAGAGAAAGGGAAATGAACCGGATGATGAACCGGATCAAAGATATCTTGTCCGTTGCCCGGAAAGAGGTGATCGAAAATGAGAATTTCCTGAGCTTGATTCTCGAAAGCGTTTCCACCGGAATTATTATTGTCAACGACCGGGGTATTGTGCAGAAAGTGAATCAAGCGGCGCTGGATATGCTGGGTTTGCCGATTTTTTCACACCTCAATCAGTTGCATGCCGTGAATGAAAGCTATCCCGAACAGTTTCACCACCTGAAAGCCGGCGACAGAATACAGCTTTCGTTACCCACCGAACGGGAGGAACTGTCGATCAGCCTCCATGTATCGCAAATCAGGCTGAAACGAGGAATGATGCGGATTCTGACCCTAAACAACATCGGCAACGAATTGGAAATGAAAGAAATGGAATCCTGGATTCGCCTCATCCGTGTAATGACGCACGAGATCATGAATTCCGTTGCGCCTATTACCTCGCTGAGCGAAACCATGCGGTCGATTTACCAAAGCGGCATCCCCGCCGCCGATCTGAAACAGAACACGCTGGAAGCCTTTGAAACCATCAGCGCCACGGCCTCCGGCCTGCTCGCATTCGTCGAATCGTACCGGAAATTCACCGCCCTTCCCAAGCCAAAAAAAGAAGCGGTCGATCTGCGTGCCTTGGTCGATAAAGTAATCAAACTGCACGAACCGGCGCTCGTGGAAAAAGGAATTGCACTGACGATACACATTCCCGAATCGCCGACCGTTTTGGCCGACGAAAACCTGCTATCCCAGGCAGTAATCAATCTGATGAAAAACGCCATTGAAGCTGTTGAACCGCATCAGAACGGACAAATCGTCCTTTCGACTCATACGCCGGAAGTAGGCGCCGTCAGCCTCGAAATAGCCAACACCGGACAGCCGATTCCTGCCGACATTCTGCCGCACATCTTCATCCCTTTCTTCACTACCAAGCCGGCCGGATCCGGCGTCGGATTGAGCGTTTCGCGCTACATTATGCGTCTGCACGGCGGGAAGTTACAACACTCCCTTTCCAAAGAGGGAATGACGGTTTTCCAATTAATATTCAGTGAATAATCCTCTTGTCCGAAAAATCTGCTTTTCTTCCGCCCGTTGCGATTTGCCTAAGCTGTGATTGCGGCAAGGTTACGTTATTACCAACTCCTTTACGTTTTTGTACAAGAGAGTTATTTGATGTGGATAAATGGTAAAATGGAAAAAACCGGATTCAATTCCAACAGGCGGGGACAGGAAATGCTGTCTTCCGGTACTCCAATATTGTATGTATCCAATACCGTCCGGGCATTTTCGGCAAAGCGTTGCATCTTGACGGAGTTGACGACATTCGCCGTGGCAGACAGTACAGGGACGACCGAGAAATCTGTTTGATTTCCGTTAAGTTTCCGATCGACATACATCAGCAAGTACTTGCAGGATACGATGCGGGTTTTCTCCGGTCGCTTTTCGAGAACGATTTGAATCATTTGTCCGCCGTCGGTATTCGCGGCCGTCATGCCCGAAACAAAATTTCCTAACGAATAAACGATGAGGTTGGCCATATTGCCTGCGGAATCGGCAATGATCTGGGCCGGTTGAACGACGTGCGGATGCGATCCGATGATTATATCGACCCCTTCGTCGATCAGGAAACGTGCCGTTTGTTCCTGTTCCTGGTTTTGTTTCAGGCGGTATTCCGTTCCCCAGTGCATGTTGGCGATGATAACGTCGGCTTTCAGGTATTTGGCGCGTTGTATGTCCTGTCGAATCAGCGCCGAGTCGATGTAATTGACGATGTTGGGAAATGCGGGTTTTATGCCGTTGGTACCGTAAGCGTAATTCAGAAAAGCGATCCGGCCGCCGTTTTTTTCCACTATCAGGGGACAAGTTTTTTCCCGTTCTTCGGCGTTGCGAAAAACGCCGGTATGTTTTATTTCCAGCGAATCCAATACGTTGAGCGTGCGGTTCAGGCCTTTGGAATAGCGGTCGAGGATGTGGTTGTTGGCGTTGAGAAAAACGTCGAATCCTGCGTCTTTTAAGGCGATGGCGAATTCGTCCGGCGAACTGAACATCGGGTAACCTTTATAAGGTTTGCCTCCCAGAGTGGTTTCTAAGTTGACGACGGCTATATCGGCGCAGGAAATGGCTTCCGTTATGTGCCGGAAATACGACGAATAATCATACGTTCCGTTCCGGTAGGCGTTGTCCAACTGCGCCTGGTGTTGCATGGCGTCGCCGGCAAAAAGCAATGTGAGCTGTTGTGCATGGCTGTTCGCGAGAAAGAGCTGTAACGTCAGGAGCAGGTAAAATCTTTTCATTGAGTTTGGAATTGCTTAAAATTTTCGACCATAAAGACTAATTGGTATTTAATAGCATTGTTCCAATAGGCCGAATCGTGTTTTCCGGGACGGGAAATAAAGTCGTGCGGAATGTTGTTTTCGAGCAGTTTTTGATGTAGATTTTTATTTACCGTATAGAAAAAGTCTTCCGTCCCGCAATCGATCAAGATTTTCAAGGAGTTGGGCGTAAGCAGGTGCGTGAGGTTGATTACGGTGTTTTTCTCCCAGTTTTCCGGATTTTCGGTGTAGCTGCCCAGCCGTTTGGCCAAATCCCAGTTTAACGGAAAAGGACGGATGTCCACTCCGCCGCTCATGCTGCCGGCGACGCCGAACACGTCGAGATGCCGGAAGGCGAGAAACAACGCGCCGTGTCCACCCATACTTAAACCGGTGATTCCGCGGCCTTTCGGCGATTGGATAGTAGAATACTGCCGGTCGATCCACCGGACTAATTCGGAAGCTATATAGGTTTCGTACCGACATTCGTTATCGTTGGGAACGTCGTAATACCAGCTGCTGTAACCGCCGTCCGGCGACACGATGATGATGGCTTCGGCGTCGGCTATTTTTCGGATATAGTCGCCGTTGATGTTCATCCATCCGGTGTAATCGCCGCTGTATCCGTGCAATAAATAGACTACCGGGTATTTCTTATCGGAACTGTAACTGTCGGGCGTAACCACAATAGCCGGAATGGTTTTTTGCATGGCTTGACTGTAAGTCGCTACCGTATCGATTTTTGCGGCATAGCTGTTTCCGGCAAAAACGGTCGTCAGTATGCCGACGAGCATCATTTGTACTTTTTTCATACGTGAATAATTTGTTTTTTATGGTCGTATGGAACTCGCGTGATTTTTGTTATTAGGAACTTGAATGATTGAACAAAAATCATGCTTCGTTTCATATCATTTAATTTATTTTTATTCGCAAAGATAATTCTTTATGAATAAAAAACGAGGTTTTTGTTAAAAGTTTTTTTCCCCGGCGCCCGCCGAATATGCTTGGTATCCGGGGTTGCCTGCTATCAGGAATGGCTCTTTTGAAAATATACAGAAAAAACAATCTATTCCGCCTGAAGTTTTATTTCCGTCGCTTTCAGCCAGGGGGCTGTAAATTTCAGTCGAATCTCGCCGGCTTGCCCGGTTGTTTGAATATAAGCCAATAAACGACCCATGAACGCTCGTTGCCGGTTATCTCTGTAATCGCCCATATCGGAATTATTGCTTGCTTCCAATCCCAATAATTGCGCAGGCCCTTCGATGGTACAAGTAATTTCGTCGTCGGCCAATTGAACAAGAAGGCCTTTTTCGTCAACAATTTGCAAGGTAACATGGGCCAGATCTTTTTCTTTCTTCAGCGCCTGTTTATCTATTGAGGCTGTGATAGCGTATGGCCGTCCCGATGTTTGAATGGCATAACGGCACGTTTCCCGGTTATCATCGTATCCGACGGCTTCCAATTGGCCTTCCCCGTAAGGGACGTCCCAATAGATAATACCCGTTTCATCGTTGTAGCTCAATGGTTTGCCTACTTCTTTTCCATTCAGTAATAAGCGTGCAGAGGCACAGTTAGTATAGCAAACCACCCGTACCGTAGCGCCGGGAAGATAATTCCAGACCGGCCATGCGTCCATCGAAGGTTTTCTTTCCCTGTTATGCGTCGGATAGGTTCCGATGTAGATGAAAGGCTGGTCGCTCCAAAGCGCTTTCCGGAAATAGCCGCGCGGTTTGATAAAGCCGCCGAAGTCCAGCAAACCCGAATAAAACCCGCGGGAAGGCCAGACGCCCGATTCCCCCAGATAATCAATCCCTGTCCAAAGGAATTGGGCAAAGATAAAATCGTTGTCTCTAACGGCTTTCCAGGCGCTCATGTCATGCCGGTTTTCACTGCCATAAATAATCCGGTTCGGGTATTTTTGATGATCGGAAAGATAACTGCTTTCCGTATAATTGTATCCTGCAATATCCAACGCGCCGGGGTATTCCGTTTCGTTCGACATGGCTACGCCTGCCAGTCCGGCCGTTACCGGCCGCGAAGTGTCGTATTGTTTTACTACCGCTACCAACCGCTTGGCTATGCCGCCTAAGCGTTGGGCGTCGGGCGCATTTTTTTTATAGCCGCCATACATTTTTTGCGAGAAACCCTGATTATCTCCATCTAAAATCGGATGCGAATAGGGATCGTTGGGATAATCGACTTCATTACCGATACTCCATGCAAAAACAGAAACATGATTCCGGTCGCGCCGTACCATATCCGCCAAGTCCTGTTCGCTCCATTTTTCAAAAATATCGAACGAACCTTGATGTCCCGGCGTTCCGACATTCCAACCGTTGATCCATTTGTTTTTAGGAAATTCCCACTCGTCGTAAGCTTCGTTCAAAACGAGGATGCCTTCTTCGTCGCACAAGTCGTACAAATCGCTTGCTTGAGGGTTATGGGAGGTGCGAATTGCATTGACGCCGATTTCTTTCAAAGTTTGCAACCTTCTTTTCCAAACATCCCGCGGTACGGCCGAACCTAAAACGCCGGCGTCGTGATGAATGCAAACGCCTTTCAGTTTCATCCGGTTTCCATTCAGGGCAAAACCCGTATCGGGATCAAAAGTAAAAGAACGAATACCGGTTGTTGTGGTAGTTTCGTCGATTATTTGTCCGTTTTGTGATACGGTTGTTTTTAAGGCATATAAGTTGGGATGTTCCAAATTCCACAATTGAGGATGTTTTACATTCAGCTTTGTGGTGAATGTATAGTTTTGTCCGGCGGCAATTACTGATTTTTGAACGTTTGTTACCACTACTTTTCCTTCCGGAGAAATCAATTCGTTCCGAACGATAATTGTCTGATTATTTGCCGATTCGTTGATGATTTCTACATCTGCTGCGAGCTGGGCATTGTTTTCCGTTACTTTTTCAGGACGAACAAATACGCCCCATGGAGCGATGCGCGTTGGTTGAGCATAAATCAGCCAAACATTCCGGTAAATGCCGGAACCGGTGTACCAGCGAGAATCGGCATTTTGACTGTGATCGACGCGAACGGCAAGGATATTTTCTTTCCCGAATTGAATATAGGGCGTAGCGTCCAGCAGGAAAGAGATATAGCCGTTTGGACGATTTCCCAGCGCTTGTCCGTTCAGGAACACTTCGCTCCGGTTGTAAACGCCTTCGAAATAAAGGAATATTTTTTCTCCTTCTTTTGCGGCAGGGATATGGATGTTTTTTCGATACCAGCCGATTCCTCCCGGAAGGTAACCCGTACAACTTGCCCAATAGGGACTTAAAACGCCTTCTATGCTCCAATCGTGAGGTAAATCGAGCGTTCTCCATTGGCTTGCATCGTAGTCCGAAGCGGAAGCGTGGGCGTCGTCTCCTAATTGGAATTGCCATCGGTCGTTTATTTTTTCAGGTTTACCGAAAGAAACTTGGGCATAAGAGGATGTTTCTGTCATCCATAAAGCCGTAAACAGCAGGATTAAAAATCTTTTCTTCATCTTTCTTTTTTATTATATTAGCGATAACTTTGTTTGATACGTGTTTTTTCCCGATTGTGTTTTCAGAATATAAATCCCTTTTTGTATATAAAACGGCAAAGTAACTGTTTTCGTTTCTTTTACAGATTTATTTTCCGAATAAATCAAATTTCCTTGCAAGGAATAAAGCGATAATACGACCTTTCCCCGAACGGTTTCCGGTAAATCGACCCGGAAAGTTCCTCCGGCGGGAAGCGGATTGGGATATATCCGGAAAGCGGATGTTTCCGGATACGAAATGCCCAGTCCTTCTTTCTTTTTCAATTCATAAACCACCGTTGTTACCGAGCGGGCAGGGACGGTCAGTTCCCTGTCTTCGGAGTAAGTTTCCGACGAGGCGCTGCCGTATTTTTTCAGGTTATAACTCGAACTGGTAACGTAAACTTTGTTTGTTACCGGTTCGTAATCCGGTAAATTTGAAAACTGTGTCTTGATTTTTTGAGCTTGCGTAGCCATATTGATATAAACGGCAACGATGCGGGAAGTGTCGGGCGCCAGATAGGCCGTGCCCATCCATTCGTTCAGATTGTTTGCTCCGTCGATCTGTATCCGCTTGTATCCCGGACGGACGAAAAAGCTGTAATTTCCCAGCGCCCAAAGCGTCGAGCGGTCGATAACGGTACCCGACTGCGTAACCGGCGTGTAGGCATTCGGCGGCGAACCGGGATTGAGCGCGATGAGCAGGAAACGGTTTTTGTGATTCCATCGCTCCATATCCATAGAAGTCCAGTAAGACCAGGAAGTGGCTTCGGCATATACCAAATCGCAGTGAATAATTTTAGCCATAAACAAAGCGATGTCCATGTACGAAGCTTCCTCTATATTGGAAAGTCCTTCGCCGCCGGACAGCATGCTCCATTCGGTTTGGAAAACGGCGAGGTCGTATTTCTTCGCATTCGTTTTTACGTCTTGCCTGACGCTACGGAGGCGGCTGTTCGTGTCGTGCGTCCAATAGCTGTGTCCTCCGACGACAGGCGCTACCGAAGGCAAATCGCCTATGTAATTGGAACTTCTCCGGTCGAAAAGCTGATAAATCTGGTTCGAAGCCCGGCCGTTGGTCTGATATAAACGATCCCATTGACCGGCTTCCGAAAGCAGTATTTGGGTATTCAGTCCTTTTTCTTGCAACGATTTATCTAATTCCACCACTAATTGCTTGATTTCCTCGTTCTGCCAGGGCGAGCCTTCTTGAGACGGATCTTTCCAGTCCCATTGAGGTTCGTTGACCGGGCTGATGTACCGGAAATCAATACCTTCTTCTTTGAAATGCTTGAGTACTTCGGTCATATAACCGGCGAAGTCGTCGTATTTATCCGCTTGCAGGTTGGCGTTTCCGTCGCCGTTGGCATAGCCTTTCCCGTTCCGGGTATAACGGACTAAGGGCGAATTGGAAAATGCCACGAAATTATCGCAGCCGTATTCCTTGGCTTTTTGCAAAAACCACTGCTGTCCGGCTTGTTTCGACCAGTCGTAATTTCCCTCATCGTCCAAGAAACATTCCGCCCGGCGGGAAATATCTTCAATGCCGCCGGCGTCGCCCTGTTCCAGGGTTCCTGCGCCTAAGTTGAAACGCCACATCGACAGGCCGACGCCTTCGGGACTGCCGTCCGTCTTGAAATTTTGACTGAACAAATATTTCGCTATGGTGTTTTTGGGCGTTTCGTTCCAATAATTGCCAACATAATTTCCCGTCCAACAGTCGGAAGCGGCAAAACTTTCTATTGTCTGATACGTTTGCGCCGGATCGATGTTAATTTCCACGACAGCGGACGACGTTTGCGCCTGTATATAAAGCGTTCCTGCGACAACCAAGCAACCGGCGATACAAATTCTTTTTATCATTGTCTGTGTCAGTCGTTTTCGACGTGTATATATACCGGAATATTTTTCACATTCATATTTTTGTCGGTAGCTTCTAACAACAATTTATGATAACGTTGAGTGATTGTGGTCTTACTGCCGTCGTTCAAAATCAGTTCTTCTTGCCACTCTGCTAAGGCGTCTTCGGGAATGGCGATTGATGTTTCAAACGTATAAGACTGAGGATAATTGATCTCCGCGAGCGAAACCGACTCTCGAATCATCCAATCGCCGTAGGAAAAGATAACTTGGCTCAACCCGGCGTTATCTTCGACAATTACCCGTATATCGCATGTTTGTCCGGGAAGCAGAGAGAGAGAATCCGTTATCGCTCTGCCGGTAGGCGTTTCATGATCCATTCCGAAGCTGATATCTTCCGCCGTTTCGCAGGCCTGGAATATCAACAAAAATACTATATTTAATAAATATAACCGTTTCATAATTCTTAATTTATAACTCATAATTCCTAACTCATAACTCATAATTCCTAACTCACTCCCATCCCTGATTTTGTTTTAGTTCGACGCCTTTGCTTTTGTATTTCAATACCTCGGCGCGGGGAATGGGATACCAATACAATTTGGGGTCAAAAGTGCGTTGAGAGGTATTGAAAAGCGTATAAGTAAAATTATCGTTTTGTTTTTCAACTCTCATTCCCATTAATGGATGGTTTAAGACCGTTTCCGCATCTCGCCAGCGGCGCAAATCCCAAAAACGATGTTCTTCAAAGGCTAATTCCACCTGCCGCTCTTTTTTGATATAGTCCCGCATTTCCTCTTTGGTTTGAATGTATTCGCTTGTATTCCGGAAAGGACGCAGTTTAGCGCGGTTGCGGATCAAGTTCAACAGGTCGTGAATCGTTTTGTCGGGTTTGTCCAGCGTTTCGTTACGCGCTTCCGCATAATTCAGCAACACTTCGGCATAGCGAAACAATATCCACGGGCGGCGAGCCGTTTCATTTCTTTCGAGGTTGATGGCGGGCGACAGAAATTTCTTCATGTAATAACCGGTTTTTGTAGCCGTTGAAGTAGCGAACAAGCCATCTTTACCGCCCACAAATGTTTCTACGTTTGCGCCTTTGAATAGAGCGTTATTGTAGAGAATCGTCGCTTGAAACCGGTCTTCCAGTTTGTCGTAAGGATGCTCCGGATCGTAGCCGCTCATCGGATTATTGTAATAAGTCCCGGTCAGGACATAGGCATCGACCAGATTTTGCGACGGATTGGTCAATCCCTGCCCCTGATAGCTTATCGGGAAATTGGCCTTTTCGATATCGTTGCGATTATCGGCTTTGGTGGCAAAAATAATTTCGCTGTTGTAAGGCGTGGTAAAAATCCCGGCATAACTCGATTCCAAACTCAAACCGAGGGTAGAACGTTGTGTATATAATTCTTCTGCCGCAGTCGCCGCTTTTTCCCATAAGGCAATATCGTTTTGTGGGTTATTCAGCGGACTGGCTGCATAGAGGAACATACGCGCTTTCAACGCCATCGGCGCGGCTTTGGCGGGGCGACCTTTGGCGGCGTCGTCGGTAATCCGGTTGGGCAGCAGGTTTTTGGCCGAATCGCAGTCGGCGGCAATCAAGATTACTGCTTCTTGAAAACCCACTTGCGGAAAAGTAAAAGCCTCGTCTTCGTTAAACGGATTGATGACCGTATCGACATAAATAATATTTTGATAGCGTTTCAGCAATTCGAAATGATAAAACGCCCGCAGGAATAAGGCTTGACCGCGATAATTGGGTCGGTCTGCTATGGCGATACTGTTCGATTCGGCAATCAATCCGTCTAATTCTTTCAAAAAGATATTGCATTTGCGGACGCCGGCATACATTTCGT
Organism: Dysgonamonadaceae bacterium; assembly: GCA_031284225.1. The sequence continues at coordinate 23,150 of JAITAH010000188.1, forward strand.
TCCATGCATCGTCGGGATTGTAGGAAGCGGAAATGGCATTGTTGTTGAATAAACGAATGCCGGAACCGGCGTCGGAATGTTCGGCTTCGTCGCAAGCGGAAGCTAAGAGCGCTGTTCCTACGCGGTTGAAACCGTCGGACAGGTTGGCATAAGCGTCATTTAAGAATCCGGGCGCCAAGTGCGGGTCTGTGAATACCTGTTCGTAATCCAAATTGACGTCGGTTTTCGAGTCTTTATCCAAATAATCGGAACAGGAAAGCGCTAACAGACAAACGAATAAACAATATAACTGTTTCATAATGATGATATATAACTAACTAAAAACTAAAAACTAAAAGTTGCGCAATGCGCGGAATACATGTTTATATCAGGCGGCGTAATACGCTCGTATGAGGCAGCGTAATACGCTCGTATCAGGCGGCATAATACGCTCGTATGAGGCGGCGTAATACGCAGACCGGCGCTTGGGGCTGTTTCATGTATCCGCATATCAAAATTTTAAATTAATACCTATGTTATACACGCGCGTTTCGGGATAAGCCGTTACGCCGGCATCGGGATATTCGGCGCTCAAATCGAATTTCTTCAATGCGTCGAACGAGAGCAAGTTAAATCCATTGACAAAGAAACGGCATCCGGCGATGCGTATTTTTTGTAATACGCTTTCCGGTAAGCTGTACCCGATTTCTACGTTTTGAAGACGGAGGTAATTGCCGTTGAAGAGCCAAATATCGGACGCGCGGTAATTGTGGTTGTTTGTTTCGGTCGTCAAACGCGGATAGAGCGCCGAAGCTTCGTTTACGCCCTGTTGCCACGCATCGTAAGCGGTTGCCGTAATTTTGTTATTGTCCTGCATTCCCCAAAGTACATTGTTGTCAATAAAAAAAGAACGATTTGCAACGCCGGTCAGAGCCAAAGCGAAATCGATGTTTTTGTAATTGCAACCGAACAGGAAACCGAAATTCCATTCGGGAATGAAGGGTTTTCCCAGCGGCACATAATCGTCGTCGTTGATGATATGGTCGTTGTTCTGGTCAACGTATTTGACGTCGCCCGGTTTTACGATGCCGTAAGTCGATTGCGCCCATCCGTCGATTTCTGCCTGGTTGCTGAAAAATCCGGCAGACTGCAAACCCCATTGCTGATATACGGAACGTCCGGTTGTCGAAAGCCAGGGTTCTAAGCCCGCTACTTCATCGGTACAGGTGATTTTATCCGATGCATACGAAAGGCTGGCTTGCGCGTAATAACCGAAATTGCGGATTTGCTTGCGGTGCGTCAACGATAATTCAAATCCCCGATTCAATACGGAACCGATATTTTCGTAAGGCAAGTCTTGCCCGATAATGCCGGGAAGCGTATTGGCGCGGGTGGCGATGATTTGGGAGCGGTCGTTGCGGAAAGCGTCAATACTAATGTCAAGCAAATGTTTATACAATTCGATATCCACGCCGATATTGGCATTGAGCGAATGTTCCGCTTCGATGTACGGATTGCCGATGCGTCCTTCCTGCGAACCGTCGGTACTGCTGAAACCGCTGCCGAAAACATATCCGCCGCCCCGCGTGTATTGCGATTCGTAGGGGAAACGTCCAATACCCACATCGGAATTGCCGGTCAAACCATACGACCCTCTGATTTTCAGAAAATCAATGAAGCGGTTGTCGCCCCAAAAACCTTCGTTGGAAATAACCCATGCCAAAGAACCTACGGGGTAAAAATCGAAACGCTGTTTTCCGGCGAAGTTTTCGGAGCCGCTGTACGACCAGCCAAATTCGGCAATATAGCGTTTGTCGAAACCGTAAGTAATCCGCCCGAAAGCGCCCTGGTTTTTATAATCCAGTTCATTGCCCGGAACGTTCCGTTGCGATTGCAGGTATTTTACGTCGGCGCCGATACTGTGCCGGTCGCCAAACGTATTCACATAGCTCAATCCCGCGTAACCGGAAAGCAAGAGGTAAAAATCGGTGTTCCATATACTGTAATTCGAGCCGACTTCCGAATCTTCGCCCAGTTTCGTGTAACTGCCATCCGCATTTTCCGTGTAAACGGCAAACGTCCGGCTTTTGCCCCTATCGTAATTTTTGTAGTTGTCGAAAGCGAACATAGCATTAACAGAAAGCCCTTTGACCCAAAAATCCAGTTTTTGATTCACCGTAACATTGCCTTGCAGGTAACGATTCATGTAATTTCCGTAACCGGTTTTCGCTATCAGTCCGTAAGGATTGTCGGCGTAAACGGAAGTACCGGCAATCGAACCGTCCCTGTTTTTTACCGGAATGGTGGGCGGAAATTGCGATAGCGCCGTAAAAATGCCGGACGAGGAAGTAGCCGGAGCGACTTTGGTTTCCAAACGTCCTGCCAAATCCAGCGAAACGGAAAGGTATTTCGTAATGTCGATATCCACATTGGAACGAACATTGTAACGGGTGTAATCGTAATTGGTGGAGTAACCGGAATTTTCGTTCCCGAATCGGAACAGTCCCTGTTGGTCGGTTACGCCCAGCAAAACAAAATAACGCGCCTGCTCCGTTCCTCCTGCAATCGAAAGCTTGTAAATTTGTTGAGGAGCGGCGCTTTTCAGAAATTCGCCGTACCAGTCCGTATTCGGATAAAGGTAGGGGTCTTGTGTTCCGTTGTAACTATCTGGATTATAAGCAGGGCCGGACGGGACAGGTAAACCGTCGTTTGCCAAAGCGATATTCCGGTATTTAACGTATTCCTGCGCCCCTAAATATTGCGGCAATCGCGTTGCCTGTTGCATACCGGCTTGCGCCTTGAACGATATTTCGGTTTTGCCGGCAAAGCCTCTTTTGGTGGTTACATTAATTACGCCGTTAGCCGCCCTCATTCCGTAGGCGACGGTAGCGGCGGCGTCTTTCAGTACGGTAAACGATTGAATTTCTTCGGGATCTAATTGCGTAATGTCCCGTTCTACATTGTCCACCATGTACAAAGGCGTTTGGCCGTTGCCGAAAGTTCCTATTCCTCGCACAAAAAATTGAGTAGTTGTCCATCCCGGTTCACTGCCGGTGGTTCTCAAGGAAGTCAGTCCGGTTACTTTCCCTTGCACAGCGTCGTTCAAGACAGAAACCGGCGCTTTCGAGAGTTCTTCGCCGCCCACAACGGAAATAGCCGACGTCAGTTCCGTTTTGGTACGTGTGCCGTAAGCTACATCGTAACGTTTTTCCGCCGGAATCGTATCGTTCGTTTGAGCCGAAACCGTCTGAAGCGTCATCGGCAAAACGATAAATAAAACTCCCTGAACGGCTTTTTTCATATATGACTGTTTCATAATTCTTAATTATTAATTCTTAATTTTTAATTCCTGATTTCGTTACCATCCCGAATTTTGATAATAGAGCGAATTTTTCCGCATTTCGTCGGTGGGTATCGGGTATAAATCCATATACGACCGGTAGATGCGGGTATAAAACAGCTTTTTGGTATAAATCAATTTTCCGTTTTCTTTGATGATTTCCATTTCGTACATAGGGCCGCCAAACCAGTCCGTCGCTTTTTTCCACCGGCGGGCGTCCCACCAGCGATGTTCTTCAAACGACAATTCGATAGCCCGTTCGTTCCAAATCCGTTCCCTCATTTGGTTTTTGTCCAAACCAGCGGGCAAATCGACCACGCCCGAACGCCTTCGAACGGCGTTGACCGCGGCATAAACTTCGTTGGAAGGAGCGGAGAGCGTTTCGTTCAGCGCTTCGGCGTAGTTGAGGTACATTTCCGCCAAACGGAAATAAATCCAATTATGATACGCCGTATTGGTTGTCTGGTATTTTACTTCTTCGGGCAAATATTTGCGGACAAAATAACCGGTGCGCGTGTATTCTTTGGTTTTACGATGTACTCCGCTCAAATCTTTATTGGGATTGTAAGTCAAATCGAGCGTTTCGCCCTGCCATTGGCAGCCGTTGTAGAGAACGGTTTTGTAAAAGCGCGGGTCGCGGTTGGCAAAGGGATTTTGTTCCGAATAACCGGAATTGGCTTCTGTGATTAATTTTCCGTTTGCCATTTCAAACAAATCTACAAAATTCTGCGTCGGGCACACCGCGCCGTTGCCGCCAAAATTTCCTCCCGTGGGCGACCATACTTTGATTTCATTGCTATCGAATCCTACGGCGGAGGCATGTTTGTAGAAAATGATTTCTTTGTTGCCGTTTTCGCGCCGTTTGAAAAAAAGCTGCTCATAATCGTCGGCTCCGTTGCCGGTCGAATAGAGTTCGTACACCTTTTCGCCATTCTCGTCTTTCAGGTCAATCACGGCTTTCGCGGCTTCGGCGGCTTGCTGCCACAAATCTTCGCCCATTTCTTTTTGCCACAACGGGCTGGCGGCAAACAACAACACTCTTGCTTTCAACGCCATTGCCGCTCCCCGCGTAGCGCGTCCGTATTCCGTTTCGCTAAGCGTAATGGGAAGCAGTTGAATGGCCTGTTTCAAATCTTCCAAAATGAAAGACACACAGTCTTTGTATGAATTACGGGGCAAATTCATATTGTCGCCCGGCATAATGATATTGTTAACATCCATAATAGGCATTCCGCCAAAGCGTTTAATGATTTCATTGAAATAAAACGCCCGCAGGAAACAGGTTTCGCCCAGCATTTGGTTTTTCTTTGCTTCCGAGGGAAACGGGATTATTTCCACTTTGCTTAAAAAGATATTGGCTTTGCGGATGCCTTCGTAATAGTTACCTAAATTGGCGTCGTTGCCATTGTAATTTCCCACGTTGAAATTTTGCGAGCCATGCGAACCCAAAGGGGAATCCGATTCGTCGGAAGCCGACGACATCGGCACCGGCTGATAATCGCCAACGGCATTGAAACGCGCTTGCAGATTAGCGTATAAGTCGTTGTGGTAACGTTCCGCATTAGAAAAAATCGTAAAGACGGTTTCATCGTCCAGCGGCAGTTCGGGCGCCCGGTCGAGGTAAGCGTCGCAGGCCGACAAAGCCATCAGACACAAGAGGATTTGCGTGGTTAGAAGTTTACGGGTCAAGCCCGCAATCGTGGTTATATTATTTTTCATCTTCGAGCTTTTTAAAAATTAATATTCACACCAAAATTAATCGCACGGGTTTGAGGCATCATCCCGCCTCGTTCATCGCGGTTATCCGGATCGAGATAGGGTTCGTCCGCCCAAAGGAAAAGATTGTTCCCGTTCACATAAAACCGTACGGAGGAGAGGTAAATTTTCCTTATCAGCTGTTGGGGGAGGGTATAACCGATTTCGGCGCTTTTCAGGCGGATATAGTTTCCGCTTCCCATTTTGTAGGTAGAACCGTTGGCGCCTTGCGGCTCGTTGTTCGTGTACGAACCGTACAAGCGCACGTATTGTTCGTTTCCGCTGAGTTCCGGCGACCAATGGTACCAATGTTTTTCAAACACATTGTCGTTATTGGAAAAATGCCACATGATTTCCCAGTTTTTATTGAATTGGGAACGTCCGGATCCTTGAAACAAGACATTGCAATCGAATCCTTTGTAATTGGCGCCCAGCGTAATGCCGTATTGTATTTCGGGAACCGTTCCGTATCCCTGGCGAAAAGCGTCGGCTTCATTAATCACGCCGTCGTTGTTGAAGTCGAGAAATTTCAAATCGCCCGGTTTGACTTCCGTATTTCCGGGCAATTCCATCTGGTTGGGGCTGTTGTAAATTTCATCGTAATTTTGGAAAATACCGATTACCTGATATAGGTTTTGTACGCCGATGGAATAACCGGCTTGCCGCTGGTAAGGCAACATGCCTTCGGGATCGTTCCGGGTAAGGACTTTGTTTTTTGCAAAAGAGAGATTTCCTTTCGCAAAGTAAGAAAAGTCTTTACCGATTTTTTTCCGGTGCGACAGTTCGATTTCGACGCCGCTGTTTTCCACGACGCCCAAGTTGGCCGATTTAAAAGAAGCTCCTACATAAGAAGGCGTTATAGCAGTCATGCCGCTGGCGTCGATCAGAATGTTATCCCGGTATTCGTAAAAATAATCCATTGTAATGCCCAGTAATCCGTTCCGGAAATCGGAATCGAAGCCGATGTTCGATTTCCGTCCGACTTCCCAGCTAACGTCGGCATTGGCAATGCTTCCCTGCCGGATGGCCTGCAATTGCGTGTCGCCGATACCGGTTTGAATACCCGAAAGATTATCGTAAGTTTGCAAGTAAATGAACCGTTGATCGTGATAAGCAGATTCATATACATTGCCGGGCAATTTATCGTTTCCTACCCAACCGATAGAACCTCTTATTTTGAACGCGCTGATGAATTTGGCTAAGTCCGTTTCTTGGATAAAAGCTTCGTTGGAAAGCATCCATCCCAAAGCGAACGCGGGGAATATACCGTAACGTTTTCCTTTCGGGAAATTTTCGGAACCGTTGTATCCGGCATTTATTTCGGCAAAATAACGTTTGTCGTAATCGTAGGCGAGGCGACCGACTAATCCTTGATTGGCCATGTTGATAAATGTACTGATTGTCCGGTTATTCCTATTGGCAAGAAAGAGTCCGCTAACAGAATGTGCGCCGAATGTCCGCTCATATTCCAACCCCAGTTCCATATAAAGATTTTGATCCAACCCTTGTTGACGGCTACTTTCCCAACCTTCCGACCAGTCGAATCTCAAAGGCGAATCTTCACCGTTTTTTTTGTATGTATTATTCGTCAGATTATATTCGTAAGTGGCATACGATTTGTTCCACAAGGCGGTGTTTTCGCCGGTGTTGTCGAAAGCCAATTGACCTCGGGCGGCAAGACCGGAGGTAATGAAATCCAGTTTATAGCGCATATTCAATCCCATTTCGACTACGCTCCTTGTGCTTTTAAACGTTCCGGCATTCAACAATTTAGCTATAATATTATTGTATTCGTCGCCTCCGCCGGCAAACGATCCGTCGGGATTATACACCGGGTGTTTTCGTCCGCTGGCGGCAAAAGCGGCGCGATAAACCGGCCAGCTACCATACCAGGCAGTACCGGGGAAAGTCCGTTTTTCGATGCGGGAACCAAGATTGAAGGACATCGACAAGTTTTTGGTAACGTCGAAATCCAAGTTGGAACGGAAATTATAGCGTGAAAAACGAGTATTGTCGTCATAATTATAAAAACCATTTTGCGTCAAGAATCCGCCCGAAACGAAGTATTTCACCCGTTCCGTACCGCCGCTGACGTTTACGTTGTACTGTTGCATACTGGAATGGTCTTTCATCACCAAATCGACCCAATCGACGTCGGGATACATGTAGGGCGAAGCGTGTGTTCGGTATTGTAGTAATTCGAGCGCGGTATAATCATCATTCACCGCTTTGTTATAATCATTTACATTTTTCAAAACAGCCGTTTGATACGAGTTCAAGGGTTGAGGGATGCGGGCCGGCTGCGTAATAGCGCCTTGAATAGAGACGGAAACGGAGGGTTTGCTCGCCGTTCCGCGTTTGGTCGTAACGACGATAACGCCGTTAGCTCCCTTGATACCGTAAACGGCCGTGGCGGAAGCGTCTTTCAATACGTTGATCGATTGGATTTCGTTGGGATCGATTTGGGCGATGCTCTGGCGTTCGATGCCATCCACAATGTAAATAGGCGAGGCATTGTTGAACGTTCCTAATCCGCGTACATAAACTTCGGCTTCATCTTTTCCGACTTCCCCGGAAGGTTGTACAATTTGTACGCCCGCTATTCTACCGGCCAGCGATTGGGTGATGTTGGTAACAGGAATATTAACCAAGTCTTTTCCGCCGATGGACGAAATGGAACCGATCACCGATTCTTTTTTCTGTTTTCCATAACCGACTATTACAACTTCTTCAATGAGTTTTGTGCTTTCGGTCAGGTCAACGTTGATTTCCGAACGTCCTTGCACCGGGATTTCTGCGGGCAAATAGCTGATATACGAAAAATGAAGCGTCGCTCCTTGTGGAGAAGATAATTCTATTTGGTATTTACCGTCTATATCGGTGACGGTTCCCTGTGTTGTGCCTTTCAGCGTAACGCTGACGCCAATCAGCGGTTCTTGCGTGCCGGCGTCCTTGACAACGCCTTTCACTACTTGCTTGTTTTGAGCGAAAAGCGCCGCCGCGACAAACAAACAGAGGAAGAAAGCGATTATTTGTTTTTTCATATTATAATGCTAAATTTATCAGTTTTACTCTTTACGGAAAGTATAGATATATGTTTTCTGGGTTTTATATTCAGCGTTTATTTCTTCCGAATTGTCCGCCGTGATAAGCGGTCGGTCGAGTTCGACAAAGAGCGCGGAATATTTTTTCTCGCCCACGTATGTTTTTAGCCGGATTTCCATCCGGTTGTCCGAGAGTTCCAACAGGGTGAAGCGCACCATAGTATGGTTTTTTGCCCATTGATTAGAAGCCACGCGCCACACATCGGCGGTTAGTTCCAGCCAGGTATTGTCGGTGATGCTCCATGCGCCGAAATGTTCTTTATTGACGGCGTCTTTGGCGTATGTCCGGTAAACGCCATTGGGTTCAATCAAGAGGCTAAGGCTCTTTTCTTCGTTGGAAAGCGTGATTTCCTCGCCGTCTTCCGTCATTTTTTCCTGAATCCACAAGCCTGTAATCAAATCGGTTTTATCCGGTTCGTCTTTTTCGCAGGACAGGGAAAAAAGCAACAATAAGAAAAAAGGTAAACCTTTCTGCAAAAATGTTTTGTTCATTTTATTTGAATTATGAATGTTTTTATTCAGGTATTTGAGAATCGGCGGTTCGCTGATAATCCCGGATGGTCGTACTCAATTTTCCGTCCGCATTGAAATCCTGCCGTTTCAAGGACAAGGTTTTCCCGTCGGCCTTTAGTACGTAATAGGCAACCGGCAAATCCGTTGAAATATTGAGCATGTTTCCTTCGTAACTCCATCCTCCCCGGATCAATACCTGTGTTGCCGCATGGTAAGATAGAAAAATTTTATTTTCCTGTAAGCGGATAAATCCGGGATGGGCGGCTATATCGACGGAAACGCCATCGATTTGTACCGACGTCAGTTGCCAAGTACCTACGAGGTTGGCTTGAATGTCTTCCGCTTCATTCTTGTCGTCGCAGCAGGAAAACGACAGTATCCAAAGAAAAGCGATAAGAGAGGTTAAAATATTGTTTTTCATGATAGAATTGATTGTTAAATAATAAAGTAATGAGCGATGAGTGTTTTTATCACCCATCGCTCATCGCTCAAAAAACTTATTTCACTAACACTTTGGCGATTTGTTGTTCACCGTTTACCGAATTGATTTTGACGATGTAAACGCCTCCGTCAACCGGAATAGAAGCCGTTCCATTTACATTGACCGAGCGGACTAATCCTCCCAGCACGTTGTAAAGTTGGATATTTACCTGCTTTGCAGAACGAACGTTAATCGCGTCGTCCGTAGTAGTTACGGTGGCGAATGGCGTGGGAAGCGTTTCCCGGACGCCTGTTTCGATGTACGTGCGACGTTCATCGTCTTTATTAAAGACTATTTCGTCTAAATAAAACGTATTGGTCGGCGAATTGATGTAGTTGTCTTCAGCGTCTTTCCGAAGGTCGTAACGTACCGTAACTTCTTTCAGGTATTCGATTTTATTAATGTCCATTACCAAATCGACCCACTCGTCCATCTCATCGTCCCATACGGTAAACAGTTCGGCGTTTTCATTGCCCAAATGGTCTTTGGCGCACAATTGTACATCCATGCTTATCATGTCTCCTTCCAATATGCTGCTTGGAACATATACCAACACATGCAGGTAGTTCGGATTGGGGTCTCCAACCGCCATAATTCCCTTGAAATTGATTCGGTAACCTTGCCACCAGGAAGCCTGATCGCTTTTGTTGAATTGAAGGATTTTGCCGCCAGAATTAACTTCGCTGGTTGTAAACGGATTGTCGATGATGCTTGCCGTATTGTTCGTATTCAACAAGTCGAATTCCTGTACCCATTGGTCGATTTCGGATTGACTTTCGTAACCGATTTTCAGAGCGGAACCGTCTATCAGAGTAACATCAGGAGGCAAGGAACTGCCGCTCAGTTCAAAATTATCGAAAGCATAAGTTGCAACGTCCCATCCTGTACGGGGATCATCCCAGTTGTTGCTTAATACAAAGCTGATCACGGATAGTTCCTGTCCCAGGATTTTACTTCCCAAATCGACGACTACCCATTCCCATGTAGCGTTTTGTTTTAGTTTTCCGTTCCATATCTGAGAACCGCCAGCATTTCCGCCATCCGCATTCCCATTTACATTGACGCGAAACTCTTTCGGTTGAATAGAACGGTAAGCCATAAAGTGCAGATAGCGGTTTTGTTCGGTAATCGTAATCGGAGTAGCCAATCCGATTGAACAAAAATTCCCCCACCAATCGGCGTCTGCAACGTTAACTGCCAACAAGCACTTTTCGGAAGTGTTTAGTCCTCCTTTTGCCGGATTGTTTCCTACTTGAGGCGCTCCTCCGTCAATAAATCGCGCAGTGTCGAACCAAAAACCGCCACCGCCCGTATCGTTTGTTCCAAAAGCGGCAAGATCGTTAGCGCCGTCTTCAAATGTAGCCAATGGTTGCGCGTTAGCTGTGAACGCTAAAACCATACTCAATAAAAAAATCGTAATGTTCTTCATGAATTTTAAAAATTTAATGTTATTATATATATTTACGAAGGCAAAAGTAATGTAATCTTAAAGACAAAACGGATTTTAAAATCGTCAAATATAGCTCACAAATTGGTCATCCTTCAATTTTAGTTATGATAATGGCTGTGATTTCTAAAACCGTGCGTTACCGGGTTTTCACACAAGGTAAGGCAAAGATACGCTACGGGGTTGTCAGTGGTTGATTGCGATCTTTTTTACATATTCGGAAGGCGATGTTCCAAATTCTTCCTTGAAACATTGGCGAAAATAAGTAAGGCTGTTCATCCCGACGCGGAAAGCGATTTCCGAAATCGTATATTTGCCCGTCAATAGCAATTCTTCCGCCTGTTTCATCTTGATTTTGCGTATAAATTCATTGACCGACAAGCCAAGCAAGGCTTTGATTTTCCGGTAGAGCGTGGAATGACTCATGCAAACCTTTTGGGCGATAAACTCAATATCCAGCTTTTCGGACGAACTGTTTTCTTTGATTATCGAGGTTAGTTTTTCCAAAAATTCGTTGTCTAAGCGGTTGATGGAATCCGTCAACTGCGTTTGTTTATACATCTTGCTGTGAATGATTTGGGTGGCAAGGGTTCTCCGCGATTCCAAAAGGTTGGAAACGCGGCTTTTCAGCAGACCCGCGCTGAACGGCTTGGTAATATACGAATCGGCGCCCGATGAATATCCTTCGGTTTTGTCCTGTAAAGACGTTTTGGCGGTCAAAAGGATCACCGGAATATGACAGGTGGTAATCTCCTTTTTCAACATCGAACACAATTCCAAGCCCGACATTTCCGGCATCATAATATCGCTGATAATAATGTCGGGGACATTTTTAATGGCCTGTTCCATTCCGTCCCGCCCGTTTTCCGCAGTCAAAACCAAATAATCTTCCTCAAACGTATCGTGTATATAATGCCGGATATCCGGATTATCTTCCACCACCAACAGGATTCGTTTCCCGTTCCGGATTTCCATCTCGTCGGGCTGCTCCTCCTGAACCGGAATTTCTTCATCCGTCTTTTCATGAAAAACGCCCGGATACGTATGATGCGTCATCAACCGGAATTTGAAAGAAGCGCCTTTGCCTTCCTTGCTTTCTACGCTAATGCTCCCCTGATGAACCGTCAACAGGTTCTTGATCAGCGAAAGTCCAATGCCGGTACCGGAAACCTGCATTTCTCCTTTTACCTGATAATAACGGTTGAATATCTTGTCCAATTCTTTTTCAGGGATGCCGCAACCGGTATCTGCCACTTCTATTTCCGTAAACAAAATATCATTTTCGCAGACGTCGCGCATGCAAACGCTGATTTCGCCCCGGCTGGTGTATTTGAATGCGTTGGAAATAAGGTTATCCAACACAATGTGAATATATTCCGGATCGAAATACAAAGTACTATGTTCTGTTTCTATGGAAACGCTAAACAACAAGTTGTCCGTCCGGTTGAGTTCCGCATATTTTAATCCGATTTCTTTCACCAATTGAGCCAGATTTCCTTTGACTACTCTCAAGGGCATATTATTCGTTTCCGTCTTTCTGAAATCCAGGATTTTATTGATGAGATTCAATAAACGGGTAGCATTCAGGTGAATCAATCTTATTTTTTTTCCTGCTTTTTCCGGCAGGGAAACATCGTTCGACAAATCTTCCAAAGGGCCGATAATCAACGTTAACGGAGTACGCAATTCATGAGTGATATTGGTAAAAAACTGCAATTTATCATTATTCAACGCCTGTTGTTGGATATTGTTTTGTTTTTCTAAGTAAAGCAGATTTTCCAACGTAATCCGTTTTTTGTAAAAGCGGACAATATAAAAGATAATGCAAACAACGATGAGCGCATAAAATAATTCCGCCCACCAGGTAAACCATAAAGGCGGTTTTATTTTTACGAAAAAGGAAGCCGATTTATTCGACCAATCTTGATTATTCATTTTCGTTACGACGGAAAAAAGATAGTTTCCGGATGGTAAATTCCTGAAAGTAACTTCGTTCGTCGATCCGAGATTGTACCATTCATCGCTAATCCCTTTCAGTTGATAGGCGTATTTCACTTGATTGGCAAAAGCATAATCCATCACATTGAAAGTAATGGTAAACGTATTTTGATTGTGATTCAATTGAATGGAAGGAGAAGAAACCGGATGATTGCGTTCTTCGCCTTCGGGAGCGGTTAAGCCGATATAATAACGGAAGCCGGTGATAGTTACCGGAGGCAAGTCGCTTTTTCCGGCAATTTGTTCGGGATTAAAATAGCAAATGCCGTTCTGGGAACCGAAATACAAGTAACCGTTCTTACTGTTGGCAACCGATCCGCTCTTGAATTGTCCCGTCGGAACGCCGTCGGATGAAACATAGTTGTAAAACTTGTTTTCGCGTATCGCCCATTTACTGATTCCATCGTTGGTACTGAACCAGATATTCCCGTTTTTGTCTTCGGTAATCGCCCGGACATAACTGTCGTTCATTCCGTCTTTTTCCGAATATACGGTAAAATTGGAAAGGCTATCGCTGTCGGCAAACATCACCAGGCCTTCGCCTGTTCCCACCCACATCCGCTTCCACGAATCCTGGAAAAGGCAATTGACCGTATTGGAATAAAACCCTTTTGTAGTGTTAAATGTACAAATAGCTTGGAAAGCAGTGTCCATCACGTTTAATCCTCCGCCGAAACTCCCTACCCACAAACGGTTCCGGTCGTCCCGGGCAATTGCCCGAATCAGATTGTCTTGCGGCAAAGCCTGTTTCCCGGCGATGTAATGTTTCAGGATACGAGTCTGTAAATTATAGGAATACAATCCTTTGTCGTCCACGCCTATCCATATATTTTTGTCTTTATCTTCAAAAAAACACCGGACGATCTTTGCCTCGAAACCTTCCGGGCGAAATGGGATGAATTTTTTCTCTTTACTTTTATATATCCGGATTCCTCCTTGAAACGTTCCGAACCATAAATTTCCTTCCGAATCTTTTAAAGCGGCTAATATTGCGTTATTCTGCAATTTGCCGTTTTCTTTCGTATAAACAGCCGTCCGTTTGTCTCCTTCAAATACGCAAATGCCTCCGCCGTCGGTTCCGGCCCAGATGCGGTTTTCGTCGTCTGAGCATATTCCCCATGCGGTTTTGACCGTCAAGCCATTGGGATGCGTCGAACTTAAATATTGCCATTTATGAAAAACATCGGGGGTTTTGTTGATGAAATTGATACCGCCGCTGTAAGTACCTATCCAGATATTGTTGAATTTGTCTTCATAAATAGCGCGTACCGTCGAATAGGACAAACCTGTTTCATCGTCGGACTGGTATAGATTATGGAAAGAAATATTTCCGGATGAAAAAAACATTTCTTTCCGGATGTCCAAAATACTGACGCCACCCGTTTCGGTTCCTATCCATAATTTATTGTCCTGGGTTTGAGTGATGGAAAAAACAGTATTGGAAACTAATGAATTAGGATTTTCTTTATCGTGATAGAAACAAGTAAATTGTTCTGTTTCGGGATTGAACAGCGCCAGTCCGTTTGTGGTTCCGAGCCAGATATTTTCAAGATTATCAATAAAAATACAATGAATATCATTGTCGGGAAGCGAATGAGGATTGCCTTCTTCGTGAACAAAATTTTTTATGCTCCGGTCGGCGATCGACAAGATGCTGAGACCGTCTGAGACGTGCCCGATATATAATTTTCCTTTTTTATCATCGGCAATACACCAAACGCTGTTACCCTTTAATGCGGGTAGGGTAGTGCAATTGTAATGGATAAATTCATTTTTCTTCTTGTCGTAATAATCAATTCCGTCGGAAAAAGTACTGACCCAGAGATTGCCTTGTGCGTCGTTGATGACGTCGGTAACAGCATTGGAAATAAGACTTTTATTGTTTTCAGGGTCATGGGCGAATAGAGAAAACGAATCGGTTTCACAATCAAACCGGTTCAAACCGGCGCGCTGGCAAGCAATCCACACGACATTGTCGGTATTGTCCGCCCACACCTTATTTAATTCGTTTCCGTTGATTCCCGAATGATTCCGGAAATATTTTTTATACACCCTAAATTCTTTCCCGTCAAAACGATTCAATCCGGATTCGGTAGCAAACCACATATAACCCCGTTGATCCTGAGTAATACTGACCACAAAATTATTCGACAGTCCTTGCTCCAATCCTAAACGTTTGATAGAATACGATTGAGCGGAGAGAAGAATGGGAAACAGCAAAAGAAACCCTGTTATCAATAAATTTTCCAGCGGCAATCGTTTCATACAGTATAGATAAATATGTTTGAAAATTTTCAAAGATAGTATATTTGTCCGAATAAACCGTATTTACGCTGCCAAAGACCAATTTGTGAGCTATTTTTGACGATTTTCAATTAAATAATATTCCAATTCAACCCTCCATTTTCATCTTTTCCAATTAGCACTTTTTGTCCGCTGCCAAGTTTTCCGCCCACAATCAGGCGGGAAATCGGACGCCGCAGGTAAGTCCGGATATTTCCGGCGATCTGCCTTGCGCCGTATTTGGGCGTAAAGCCCTTCTCGGCAAGCAATTTTTTCGTTTCTTCGTCGATTTCCATTGTTATCCCCTGCTTTTTCAAGGCTTCGTGAAGGCTATTAATCTGTATATCAAATATTTTTAGCAGCATCGTTTCATTAACCGGCGCGAAGGGAACAATTTCGGAAATACGCGCCAGAAATTCCGGGCGGAAATACTGTCCCATCACTTCCATAAGCTGGACGGTCGGAGGTTTAATTCCCTGTTCCATCTGTTCTGCAAGCCATTCGCTACCAACATTGGAAGTGAAAATAACAATTGCGTTGGAAAAATCGCCTTCCTTGCCCAGCCGGTCGTGCAATTTCCCTTCGTCCATGATTTGAAGAAAAATATCATATACCGATGGATGCGCTTTTTCTATTTCATCAAAAAGCACAACCGCATAAGGCTGTTGCCGGATTTTGTTTATCAGAAGTCCGCCTTCTTCGTAACCGACATAGCCCGGAGGCGCGCCATAGAGCAAAGCGGCGGAATGTTCTTCCTTAAACTCCGACATATCGAAGCGTATCATGGCTTTCTCGTCGTTGAAGAGGACTTCCGCCAGCGATTTAGCCAACTCGGTTTTTCCTGTTCCGGTAGGACCCAGCAAGAAAAACGATCCCGTTGGTTGGCCGGCTTTGTTCAGCCCGCTACGCGATTCCAAAATAGCGTCCACCAGCGATTTCAATGCGCCGTCCTGTCCAACCACTCGGCGGCGGAGCAGGTCTTCCATGTTCAGGAGGCGTTCCTTTTCCTGCGCCTGCACTTTACCGATGGGGATACCGGTCTTGGCGGAAATAATAGCGGCAACTTCGTGTACACGGACAGTCGTTATTCTTTCCTTGACAAATTCCTGCAAAGTATCCAATACTCTGTAAATATAATCAAACAACTTTTGATAATCCGTAACTGCCTTTACGTCTGTTTCGTCGGTAATCGCTCCCAGCAAAATAGGGCTTAAACGATTTTGCATGGAAAAATAGAGGAAACGCAAATCTTCGATTTTTTCTTCGGCGGACTTGTCGAAACGACTTTCGATTTTTGCCAATTCTTCCGTGAAGTATTTTACATCTTCCCGTGCGGTTTCGTTGAGCATTTTCACAGCCGAGAGCGTTCTGTCCATCAGGTCAATGGCCGAATCGGGTAATTTGCGGTCTTTCACATACCGTTTGGCAAGGCGCACACATTCTTCTACCGCTTCTCCTGCGATTTCCAGGCTGTGAAATTTCTTATAACGCGGCAAAACGGCGTGCATCATCTGAATGGCGGAATCCATATCCGGTTCGTTCACCTGCAATACTTCAAAGCGACGGTTAAAAGCGAGGTCAGGCTCAATCAGCTTGCGATAGCCGTCGATGGTTGTAGCGCCGATAACGGTTAAATCGCCTTTCGACAGTTCGGGTTTCAGAATATTGGCTGCGCCGGAATTGCCCTGCCTGGGGTCAAGCAAAACATGGATTTCGTCTATAAACAGGATCGCTCGATCTATACAGCGTATTTCCCGGATCAGATTTTTCAGGCGGTCTTCAATTTCGCCCTTGTAAGTAGCTCCGGCAATCAGCGCTCCCGTATCCAGTTCGTAAACGACGGATCCTGCCAAATAAGACGGCGCTTGATTATTGACAATATCGCAAACCAATCCGTCCGCCAAAGCGGTTTTTCCCACGCCCGGATCGCCGGTAATCAGAACATTGGGCTTGCTGTACCGTCCGAGGATTTCCATCATCATTCGGCTTTCCTTGTCGCGGCTGACGATGGAATGAATTTTCGAATCCAGCGCCAGAGCGGTTTTGTCGATACAGTATTTCGACAAGTTCGCCATAGGCAGGCTTTCGGCGTTGTTTTCCGGTTTCAGGCCGGTCAGACCGGAAAAATCGGGGCTGCGGGTCTGTATTTCCGTTGTATATAGCTCGTAAATATCCTTTTCGCGAAGCGGAAAAGATTTCAATTGACCGGCGGCGAAACCGGTTTCCGGTTTTGCCAGCGCCGTGAGGACGCAAACCGGATTGATTTCGAGCAAACCCAGTTTCAGCCGCACATTGTCCGCTTCCTCAAAAACCAAAGGAATCTTTTCGTCGGGAAGAATTTCGGAAGCGACCGGCGTTTTCGGACAAGCGTCCATCCGCATGTCAGCCCATTCTTCCAGATAACGAACGTCTTTGCCTATGCTTTGAAGAAAACCGGTCAAGCCGATTTCCTTATGCAACAAGGCTTTTAAAAGATGGGCAGGCGTGTAACGCGCGTTGGCATTTTCCTGTGCAAGCGATTGGGCGATACGGACAGCCGTTAGGACTGTTTCGTTCAAGTTTAAGAAATCGTTCATAGTTGTATCTGTTATATCATAAATTGAGGCGTTTTTTTATTTTCTGCAAACATATTAAAAATATATTAAATATCAATTATCCCAACAGAAAAAAAACAAAAAAGAGGAGTAAATTTTTTAAAAGATAAGGTCTGAATTTTTCACGATATTGCAATAATATTTTTATTTTCCTGACTTAGACAATGCGTTACTCTAAAAATTTTCCCAGAAATTTTGATCAAATAATTGTTTTATGGAATTGTGTTTGGCAGTTATCAGCATGGTTTTGGTCAATGTTTATCCACTTACAGGTAATTTAATTTTTACTATTGTTATGGTTTTAGCAAGATTCAGGACTTTGTTTGCGCTCAAATATATTTCACTTCACTCCCGCGGCACAGTTTTTCCACTCATTTGCTTAAAAAACGGAACAGTCGTCAGTTTTATACAGCCTTGCTTGGACACAACGACGTCGAAACTACGATGAAATATGCCAAAGTAGCACAAAAAGATTTGAAGAAGATTGCTTTTCGAGTTCGGCTTTGAGGACTTCAAATTCTTCGATAATTTTGGGAAATT
>JAITAH010000191.1 GCA_031284225.1 Dysgonamonadaceae bacterium
GCCGCCGAAATCCTTCAAAAATATAAGATCGAAAAACTGCCGGTCGTCGATTCGCACAACAAACTGATTGGCTTGCTCACTTACAAAGACATTACAAAAGCGAAAGATAAACCCTTTGCCTGCAAAGACGAACAGGGCCGCCTGCGAGTTGCCGCCGGCGTCGGCGTAACGTATGATACTTACGATCGCATCGCCGCCTTAGTCGAAGCCGGCGTGGACGCTATTGTTATCGACACTGCTCACGGACACTCGCAGGGGGTAATTGCCGTACTGAAAGAAGCAAAAAAACGATTCCCTACCGTGGATATGGTTATCGGCAACATTGCTACCGCCGAAGCCGCCAAAGTACTGGCCGACTCCGGAGCCGATGGAATCAAAGTCGGCATCGGTCCGGGTTCGATTTGCACCACTCGCGTCATTGCCGGCGTTGGCATTCCGCAATTAACCGCTATCTACGATGTGGCAAAAACACTGAAAGGCAGTGGAATCCCAATTATTGCCGACGGCGGATTACGTTATTCGGGCGATATTGTCAAAGCCTTAGCGGCCGGCGGATGGTCGGTAATGATGGGGTCGTTACTTGCCGGCGTCGAAGAATCGCCAGGCGAAACTATTCTCTATAATGGCCGGAAATTCAAATCTTACCGGGGCATGGGTTCGCTGGAAGCCATGCAAAAAGGCTCCAAAGATCGCTACTTCCAGGACATGGAAGACGATATTAAAAAATTAGTCCCCGAAGGAATTGCCGCCCGAGTGCCTTATAAAGGTTCTTTGTACGAAGTCGTTTTCCAAATGGTCGGCGGACTGCGTTCCGGAATGGGTTATTGTGGCGCCGCCAATATTGATCAGTTGCACAACGCCAAATTTACCCGCATCACCAATGCCGGTATGGCCGAAAGTCATCCGCACGACGTATCCATCACGCAGGAAGCGCCAAATTACAGTAGAGGCTAACCGAACGTCAACCGCTATCAACACACAATAAACAACATTTAATCCCGTTTATTATGAATGAAGTAAACAAACATTTATACACGGAATGAAATAAACAAGATGAAAAAAAGTTTGATTTTTTTAGTTTTAATTGTATCAGGCGGCGCCCTGTTCGCGCAAAATATCGATCCGGTGGTGATGAAAATTAACGGCAAACTCGTTAAAAAATCGGAATTTGAATACATTTACAATAAAAACAACAGTGAAGAGGCTATCGACAAACGTTCGCTGGACGAATACATTACCCTTTTCAGAAATTTTAAACTGAAAGTGGCGGAAGCCGAAACGCAGGGCATCGACACCACGGTCGCTTTTCGGACGGAATTAAACGAATACCGCAAACAATTGGCGCAGCCTTATCTGGAAACGGAAAAAAATGAAAAATTAGTCCGCGAAGCTTTTGAACGAGCAAAGGAATCCTCGGAAGTAAGCGCTATCCTGATTGCTTTTCCAAAAATGGAACGCGGAATTATTCCGTCCGACACTTTAGCTCCTTACAAGAAAGCGATGGAAGTATGGTCGAAGATCAACAAAGGAGCCGAATTTGAAACTTTAGTCAAGGAATATTCCGACGACGAAAGCAGCAAAGCCAACGAACGCCCCGGTTATATCGGCTGGTTTTCGCCCGTTAATCTGATTCCTGCACTGGAATTTCCATTATGCAACACGCCCGTCGGAAAAGTATCTTTGCCGGTGCGGTCTTCTATCGGTTACTACCTCTTAAAAATCAATGACAGAAAAGCAAATCCGGAATCGGCCTACGACGATGTGCGTGCGCAACTGGAAAGTAAAATGGAACAAACCGGCAGCTTTGCGCCGTTGCATCAACCGGGTATCGACCGGTGGAAAACCGCTCATCAATACGTTTTGAACGAAACTGCTTACGGGTTATTGAACGAAACCGCCTACCGGATACATCCTCTCGACAGTTTGTATAAGGCCATGTTCGCCGGCAACGGAGAAACATTATTTACCATTGACAAACAGCCGGTTGCGATTGCCGATTTCATTCGTTACATAGAAAGCGCTCCCAGGTCGTACCTCAATGTATCAACGGAATATCTTTCGAATAAGTTCCACGAATTTGTTTATAAAAATTTGTACGAAGCCGAAAACAATCAATTGGAAACGAAATACTCCGAATTTAAAAATCTGATGCAGGAATATCGCGACGGCATCCTGCTGTTTGAAGTCAGCAACCGCGAAGTGTGGGACAAAGCGTCGGTCGATACGGTCGGACTCACTCGCTATTTTGAAACATATAAATCCCAATACGCATGGACGGAACCGCATTGGAAAGGATACGTCGTATTGTTGAAAAATGCGAAAGCGAAAAAAGATATTCTGAAGGAAATCAAGAAAATGCAACCCGATCAAGCCGCCAAATATTTATTAAACAAATACAACACAGCCGATTCCATTCAAATTCAGGTGGAAAAAGGATTATTTGTCAAAGGACAAAATCCATACGTAGATGAAGCGGTTTTCGGCGCAGCCAAAGCCGACCTGCCTCCATCGTATTCCGATTTTATCCTTCTGGGAAAAACGCTTCCGAAGCTGCCGGAAGAATATGCCGACGTAAAAGGGTTAGTAATTACCGATTATCAGGATTATCTGGAACAAGAATGGGTGAAAAGTCTGAACGAAAAATATCCGGTAGAAATTTATAAGGATGTTATTACAGAGGAAATTAAATAAATATTTATTCGTATCCCTGTTTTGTTTAACAGCTTGTAGCCACCCTTCCGGGAAAAAGGAAGACGCGGTGGTGCAAGTAGGCAATCATATTCTAACGCGAAGCGAATTGAAAGAAAGTCTGCCGGCTTTCCGCACTCCCGAAGACAGTATTCTGGCCACGGAACATTTTATCCGAATGTGGATCAACGACCAATTACTGTACGACCTCGCTCTAAAAAACATTGATAACCGAAGCGCGATCGATCCCTTGGTTGAAAATTATCGCCGGGCGCTCGCCATTTACCAATATCAGGAACAATTAGTTAACGAAAAATTAGCTAACAATTTCAGCGAAGAAGAGTTGCGAAATTATTACGAAGAAAACAAAGATAAATTCAAATTGGATAAGCCCTTGATTAAAGGGCTTTTTCTACGTATTCCCGTCGATGCGCCCAATATCGACCAAACGAGATCGTGGTGCAAAAACCTTTCTGAAACCGCTATCCTTAATTTGGAAAAATACAGCATGAAAAATGCCGGCAGTTTTGATTATTTTGAACATAAATGGGTCGATTTTAACGAATGGATGAATAACTGGCCTGTACAGGACGTGAATTTTTCGGCAATGCTTAAAAAGAAAACTTTTTTTGAACAGAAAGACGATAAATATTGTTATTTCCTAAACGTTATCGATTGTTTGCTGCCGGGAGATAACGCTCCTTTCCAATACGCCGAAGCGGTGGTGAAGGAATTGTTAATCAACCAGAAAAAGATTGAATTTTTACGAGAAACAGAAGACAATATCTATAACAAAGCGCTCAATAATGGACAAATTATATTTTACAATGAATAAAATAATTTCTTTCATCCTCTGCCTGATGGTATTTTCAGGATTTGCACAGGCGCAAGACAACGTGATTGACGAAGTCATTTGGTTGGTCGGCGACG
>JAITAH010000192.1 GCA_031284225.1 Dysgonamonadaceae bacterium
GAGAGAGAGAGAGAGAGAGAGAGAGAGAGAGAGAGAGAGATTCCATAAACAACTTAATATTCAATCACTTACGATTGACGGCGGCGGATGAGTCGTCGATAAATGTAAAATTGCAGGATTATTTCCGCTTCGGATTTCTTCACGAAAGAAATTGGAAGTGGATTTTTTTTTGGCGCTCGGTATTCGATACTCGATACACGATGCGCCGCTGTCCCGTCAACTTGTCAATAGAAACCAATGTCCCCCCACATTTCTCTTGTCTCGTTACCGACATGTTGGTAGCGTATCCGGCTTGCTTCGTTGCACCGCTCCGTTATAACCCCATCCAACGGCAAGGACTTGAGAATTAAAGACAAATCGAATAATAACAATAATATTATAACAACAAAAAAATGACAACAATGAACGAGCAAAAAGCGTATGTTACCCCCGGCGTCGATATTCGTCGGGTGATCATGGAATCCAATATCGCCGATACGCCGGTGTCAATGGTCTCAATTGGTCAATTCAATTCGTGGGGAGAGGATGAAGTTATTGGCGATGACTCTTGGGAGAATGGAGATATTTACATGCCGTGGTAAAAAAACTGATCGGCATTAGTGAATGAAGCATTAAAAATTACAATGAAAAAAGCAATGAAAACAAGAAACATTATTTTAAGAAACTCTGCCATTTGGCTAACGGTGTGCGTTCTTCTACCGGTAATTGCCGCGTGCGACCGGACGGAACTGTCCGGCAACGGGAAAAAGACGGAAGTTCGTTTTTCGGTCGGAGCTGCCGATTCCTGGGGTGCGGAAACGCTTACGCGCAGCGCAACGGATGAGCCACGAATCATAGAAACCGTGAGCATCCCGGTAGAAAACAACTGGATATTAGAAGCGAGTTTAATCGAGGACGTAACGCCGCCGACCCGCGCATTAGAATCGTTGGCAGATGGGGCGATTGTCCGGATTGTCGCTTATAACCAAGTTACAGGCGAGATTACCGAAAACGAATATACTTATCAATTGGCTTCGGGTACGTTAATCGGCGGATCTATGATGTTGGAAGAAAATGTATATTATCGGTTTACGGCCTATTCATATAACTCGCCTGCACCGATAATACTTCCATATACGGCTGATACAGAAGCAGAAGTAAGTTTTTCCCCATACATTGACGACGTCAGTACGAACGATTTAATTTTAGGCTCCACTACCGCTCTGATAAACTCAGTAAACAACGCTATATCTATTCCGTCGTTAGGCCATCGGTTTAGTCGGGTAAAATACAGTATAGGTCCTATTACCGGGGACCCCGCAACAATAAATGTTAGCAGCGCATCGCTGACCAGCAATTATCAAGCAATCCTGACGAAGTCAACCGGCGATATAGATCCAGGTGAGCTAACCGATGCGCAGCAGGTTAAAAAGACAGAGGATGCGAATCCATATCGAATCGTTTATACAGGCCAATCGAATCCGACGCTTCGGGTCAGCGGGAGTATTGCTCAGTCCGGCCAATCCACTATATCTTTCACCAATATGGCTGTATATTTCAATGCAGAATTAGAACCGAGTCACTCCTATATTTTGCAGATTAATTTCAAGCAAGGGGTCAGATGGGCGATGTCGAACGTTTATTGGGAGAAGACCGGCGCCACTACCGGTTATTTGACATTTAAGCCGAACGGATATACAGGTGCGGATGCGGAAGATGCAAAATACTATCAGGGAGTCTATTTCAAATGGGGGTCATTGGTAGGAATGTCGCCAGCAGCGACTAACTATAACGGTAGTACGATCGTTTACGTTCCTACTTATAGCCAAGGTCCTCCGGTATCCCATACTTGGGCTTCGGGCGCTGCTTCGACATTGGGATTGAGCAACTATACGGATATCCCTTATGACAATACGGGTGGTACGGCTAATGATCGTAGCCTGACTTACTTGACCGATAATCCGCGTTGGCGGGTCAGGGTCGGGGATATTTGCGCATATATTAGCGCTACTACGAGCGATCCCGACATAAAAGATCAATATCGTATGCCTACGTCGGTTGAGTTTGGCCGTAAAAGACCGGACGGGGCGGCACACTCTTGGACACTCGATGCTGATCTCATCTTAGCTATTCATTGGGTTAAGGGTAATAGTTCATTTTCGCTCGTTAACGTTCCTATTAATGATACAGGTAACGCGGGTAAGTTTGTACTTAATGCTTCCAACAATGCCGGTTTTGCTATCCATTGGGGTTATCCGTTCACTGCACAGGGTTTCCGTAGTGGTGATGGTTCTTATGGTCTCTCTTATGCGGGCCAAGGCGGTTACTATTGGAGTAATTCTCCCGCTGGTCAGACTCAAGCGTCGAATTTGGTCTTTAGTGGCCAAAACCTGCACGTGAATCGCATAGATCCTCGTACTCGAGGGTGTGCCGTGCGGTGTATTAAGAAATAAGGCAGGAATGTTTCAAAAGTTGGTTTTTCGTCAATCGACCTGCTGGATGGCGTCGAACGAATTGTTCATAGAACTGTTTACGAAGAAGATATTTATGTAGGTTGCCGCTATTTCGATTCTTTTACGGTAGAAGTAAAAAATAATGGGAACTATCCGGGGAAAGAAGTAGTACAATTATAGGTGGCGGCTCCCGGAAAATCCATGAATGAACCGGCAAGTGATTAATGATTAATGATTAGTGGTTAATTGGTAATTAATTAGTGATTAAGTGATTAGTGGTGAGTTGGGGGAATACCTTTTTATTCCCATCCGCTTGCAAATTGCAGTATTTTCACTAATTTTGTGTCTGTTATTTTTATTTGTATGATAACGCGCCGATTTTCTTACTATTCTCTTTTGATTGTCTGGATTTTTCTGTCTTGCTGCCGGAATGGGAATAAAGCCGAGTACCCCGAATTAAACGCCTGGGTCGATAGCGTTCGCCTGCAATACGTCCCCGACCGGCGCGATAACGTATATGACATTTCCGTTTCCCGGTGGGAAAATAAACCGGTTGTGCGGGGAGTAACTTCCGTTGCCGAAGCTAAACCCGAATTGCTGAGCCGTCTTCAAGCCATTCGCCCGGACGTTATCGACAGCATCCGTTTACTGCCGGATGAAAATCTGGGAGACCGGACTTGTGCGATCGCTAACGTATCGGTGGCCGATCTCCGCATGGGGCCGGATTACGCCGCCGAAATGGGCACCCAACTCCTCTTGGGCATGCCAATGCAAGTGTTGCAAAACGACGGAAGCTGGTATCGCGTAAAAACGCCGGAAGGCTATGTGTCCTGGGTACAAGGAGGAACAATCGTGAGAATAACCCAACAAGCAGCGAACGAATGGATCGCCTCCCGGAAAGTCATCTTTACCGGCGATTACGGTTTTGCTTACGAACAGCCGGACGAAAACGGATTGCGCACTTCCGACCTCGTTTTTGGCAACCTGCTCAAATGGGAAGGCGAAAGCGGACGTTTTTACAAGGTATCCTATCCCGACGGCCGTAAAGCATACGTGCCGAAATCGCAAAGCCGGCTTTTCGACGAATGGAAAAACGCCATTCAATTGACCGGCGAAAGCATTGTCAGGCAAGCTCTTTTGTTAAAAGGCATCCCTTACACTTGGGGCGGGACATCCGTCAAAGCGCTGGATTGTAGCGGATTTACCAAAACGGTTTATCTAAAACACGGCGTTTTGCTGAGGCGCGACGCTTCGCAGCAAGCCCAAACCGGAATCCCTGTCGATATATCCGAAGGCTACGAACATCTCCTTCCCGGCGATTTGCTGTTTTTCGGCCAAAAAGCGGAAGGCGATCGCAAAGAACGGGTGCGGCATGTGGGTATCTACATGGGAAATAAAGAATTTATCCATGAAGCCGGTTTTGTTCGTGTCAACAGCCTCGACCCCGCGCAACCGCATTACGACAAAGGCAATACCGTCGAACTGATCCGCGCCACTCGCATTATCGGCGCCGTAGGTACCGACGGCATTTGGGCGCTTAACGAAAGTCCTGTGTTTCAAATTCAAAAATAACAGCATCATGATCCGACGTCATTTCCTGAGAACAGCCGCTTTAGCCGCTATAACCGGCGCATTGCCATTGCCCGCAAGGGCGCAAAATAAAATTACAGCTAAACCTTCTGCCGGGAAAGGGAAGATGAAACTCTCGTTTCGTCCCTACGATTTGCAGTTAAGGCATGTGTTTACGATTGCCAATTCGTCCCGGACCGCCACGCCGGCCGTACTGGTCGAAATTGAATACGACGGCCTTGTCGGTTACGGCGAAGCTTCCATGCCTCCCTACCTGGGCGAAACGCAAGCCTCGGTAATCGAATTTCTGAAAAAAGTGAACCTGGAACAGTTTTCCAGTCCGTTTGAAATGGACGATATTCTAACTTATGTAGATAAAATCACGGAAAACAATACCGCCGCCAAAGCTTCGATAGATATTGCTTTGCACGATTTGACAGGCAAATTGCTGGGACAACCCTGGCATAAAATCTGGGGCTTGGACGCTTCCAAAGCGCCTTCCACTACCTTTACCATCGGCATCGATACGCCGGAAGTGGTGAAACAAAAAACACGGGAAGATGCGCCTTTATACAATATATTAAAGGTAAAATTAGGCCGTCCGGACGATAAGGAAATGATAGAAGCCATTCGCTCGGTAACGGATAAACCGATAGCCATCGACGCCAATCAAGGTTGGACAGACAAGCATTACGCCTTAGACATGATT
>JAITAH010000208.1 GCA_031284225.1 Dysgonamonadaceae bacterium
GAATACGGCGCACAATTATTTGCAAAACGTTGGAATTGCCCGCGAAGATAGCATTCTGGAAAACTGGATATTCCAGTCGGTTTTTTTCAACAAGAAATATACCAAATCGAATTTTGAGGGAACTACAGACTTGACTTCCATCTTCAGCAAACAATGGCGAACCACCGTGCAGGAAGTTGATCTGGACCATCCCATTTCCATGAGCAACGGCGTGGCTTATTATGTAAACTACATGAGAATCCCGACCAACGTTTTGATTTACCGAATCAAAGATTTTATGAAATGGTATGAATTTCTGGACGATGCGCAAAAAGCAGAATATTTTGTTACCGACAATCTGACTTTCAGTAAACTGAGTACAGAAGTTACCGCATGGTCGGGCTGGCCTGCCGGCGGTTTCCCGACGATTGAAAACCGGATATTGATCTACAACCTCACAGAGTCGGCTACCGAAGAATTTACGCTGGACTTCAAACCGATTCAGTGCAAAAGCAATGGCGACGGAACTTACATGATTATGCGGTATTCGATTCCTCCCGGCGAATACGACCTTTGTCTGGGATTCAAGCAATATAAAAGCGGAACAAGTCCGGGCGACATACAAATTTCTTTCAACGGCGAATACGTCGGAACGGTTACTGCCGCCGACCTGGCAACCACCACTTACCACTACGACCGTGGCGGACAGGGCTATCCCGAAGGCTACGACGTAAACTTGGCGACCGACAGTAAAAAATCAAATTACGACCGCGACGGCGGAAAGGTGGGTGTCGTAACTATCACCGGGAATGAAGCCGTTCCCATTTCGATAACTTTCCATGGCGTGGCTGTTAAAACCGGCAACACTTGTTTCCACCACTGGTGTTTGCGCCCGACATCCAATTGTTATTAAAATTGAGAAACAAATTATGAATGTATGAAAAAAAAGCAAAACATACTGATGACCTTGTTGCTGTTCCTGTTCGCCGCTACGGTGTGCGGACAGGAAACACGCAACATTAGCGGAAAAATTCTCTCATCGCTGAATACTCCCATAGAAGGAGCTATTGTAACGGTGCAGGGAGGAAAAAATGTAAGCACAGGAAAGGACGGTGAATTCCTGTTGCCTGTGGAAACGGACGCTCAATGGATTTCCGTATGGGCTGCCGGATATTATTCCGTAACACAGTTGATTAACGATCGTTCCGTTATTGTCGCAATGATGGTACCGGAAGACCGCTATAAATATAACGAATCGGCGGCGCTTCCATTTCACGTGGAAACGTCAAGACCCGATTATACTTCGGCAGTCAATATTGCGAAAAAAGACTTTACCCCGGGAAGCATGAAAATCGACCGCGTCCTGTCGGGACAGGTGGCCGGATTGCAAACCATCCGCAACGGAGGTATGCCCGGCGAAGGTAGCTACTTCAATTTGCGTGGTATCCGGACGTTTGTGGCTGAAAACGCCCCGCTAATCGTGATTAACGGCATTCCATATCTGTTTGACAACCGAGAATCCCAGTTGATTAACGGTCTTTCAAGAGACATTTTTCAAGCATATAATATTCAGGATATTCAGAACATTACCGTATTGAAAGGCGCAGAGACTTCGATGTTTGGCTCTATGGGTTCCAACGGCGTTATCCTGATCGAAACGGACGGCGCTACTTCCGACGACCTGGACACGAAAATCAGTTTTTACGGACAATATGGTAGCGTTTGGAACGATAAGCGGATTCCTTTGCTTTCGGGAACGGCCTACAAGTCCTACCTGTCGGACGTGGGGATGTCGTATTATGACAATATGGAGAACTTTTTTGCCAATTTCCCTTTCCTAAACAATCCCAACAGCAAATATTATTACCTGTACAACAACAATACCGACTGGCAGGACTATATTTACCGGAAAGGATTTCTAACCGATAATCTGTTTCGCGTGGAAGGCGGCGACGCTATCGCAAAATACGACTTGTCGCTGGGATATGCCAAAGAAGATGGAATAGTTGAAAACACAATGTCGCAACGTTATCATACACAGCTGAATACAAATACGTTAATAAGCAAGCAAGTGGAAATTTTCACAACCGTTGGCTTGGCCTATATGGACGGACGATTTCAGGAGCAGGGAATGACGAATCAGACCAATCCGTTGCTGGCGGCTTATTCGCAGGCCCCGCTGTTAAGTCCTTTCAAAAAGGATGTTAGTGGAAATACGCTGGCAACTTTTGCGCCTTATTACTACGGAAACTCTACCAATATGGATTTCGCAGTAAGTAATCCTTTAGCCATTGTCAATACGTTGGACGCCCGCAACCGTCAATACGATGTAAACATACGGGCAGGGATTACCTATAAGCCGGTTACTGATTTGGCGATTACGGCAACTTTCGGACTGTATTACAATTACAACAACGAACATCTGTTTGTGCCGGGCGCTTCGGACGAGACGATTCTCCCTTTCTTCGACCAGTACGGCGAATCGAGAAATTTGGTAAAAGAAGGTATTGGCGAAACTTTGAATTTTTACTATAATCTGAATGGACAGTATAAAAAAATCTTCGACAATATTCATGTTTTGAACCTTACAGGCGGCATACAGGCTGTGGTCGCCAAAAACGAATACGACGCGGGCAGCGGACGAAATACCCCCAACGACTTTTATCAGGTTTTGGAAAATACCCAAGATATTGGCCGTTATTTTTATGGTTATCTGGAAAAATGGAATTGGCTGAATACTTATCTTCATGCCGATTATACGTATAAGGAAATGCTTAAAGCTTCCGTCAATGCAGGTTACGACGCCGCTTCTTCGGCGGGAACTTACGGCAATCATTTTAACTTTTATCCTTCTGCCGGACTCGCCTGGCTGGGAAAGGGCTGGTTGCCGTTGACCAATTCTACGCTGGTAAACCGCTTGAATGTTCGCGCAGAATATGGGATGACAGGCAACAGCCGGTTCTCTTCCAACTATGGCAAGTTTTATTATCAAAGCCTGCCGTATCAGAACATTTCCGGTATTGTACGCGCAAATATTTCCAACACAAATCTGAAACCGGAAAAAAACGTCCAATGGAATATCGGATTAGATATAAGCTTGTTGCATAACCGTTTGGATTTGTCGGCAGATTACTACGCCGGCTTGGCTTCGGATGTTATCTTTATCGTGCCTCAATCTTCTGTTTACGGGTCCGAACCTTATTTCGATAATCTCGGAGAAATAGAAAACAAAGGCTTTGAAGCGTCAATGCAAGCCTCGCTGATTCGTACTCGCAATTTCGAATGGATTGTCGGCGGGAATATCGCGCAAAACAAAAGCAAAATAAAATCTCTTGGAGGAATAGACCGTTTGATTACCGAATATAGCGATGGCGCTCAATTGATTTCCCAAGTCGGAGACGAACCCTATCAATTCTATGGTTATCAAGCATTAGGCGTATTTTCTACGGAAGCTGAAGCCGAAAGCGCGGGTTTAATAAACCGGAAAGGTCAAAGTTATCAGGCAGGCGACGTCCATTATCTGAATGTTAACAAAGACGATCAAATCACCGATGAAGACCGCGTGAGCCTGGGTAGCGCCGCTCCGGAATTTTTCGGCGGATTTTTTAACCGCATCAGTTACAAGCCTTTTGCGTTGTCCGCCGAGTTTGCTTATTCCAAAGGAAACAAGGCTTATAATGCCGTCAGGCGGAATCTGGAATCGCTTTCCTCACTCGGCAATCAGAGCATTGCCGCTGTTAACCGTTGGAATCTGGAAGGACAGCAAACCAATATGCCTCGCGCTCAATGGGGAGACCCGATTGGAAATAGCGATTTTTCATCCCGCTGGATTGAAGACGCTTCTTATATCCGGATGAAAAACCTTACCCTCAGCTTCAATTTCGATAAAAAGGTGTTGAACTTTTTCCGATCAGGAACACTGTATGTTACAGGGGAAAACCTTTTGACATTCACAAAATATTTGGGTCTCGATCCCGAATTTTCCTATTCTTCCGCCGCTTCCGTTCAAGGATTTGACTATGCAAAACTAATGCAGCCTAAATCCGTGAAATTTGGTATTAACTTGAAATTTTAAACACAATGAAACGAAGCATGATTTTTGTCAAATTCCAAGTTCATGATAATAAAAATCATGCGAGTTCCAATACGACCATTAAAAAACAAATGATTCGCGTATGAAAAAGAATATTTTGAAATATATACTGGTTTGCCTTTGTCTGGCGTTTTGCGCTTGCAATGATTTTTTGAGAGTAGAAACGGACAATGTGCTGGATCACAACAGCTATATAGACGAAGAAAGCGAAATGTATGCCGGATATATCGGCGTCATGACGAAAGTACAGGCCATCGGCGACAAAGTTATTTACCTGACCGACGCCCGCGGGGAAATGCTGGCGCCTACCCGTAACACGCCCAACGATCTCTACAGTCTTTACAATTACGAAACCGATCTGGCAGGAAATACCTACGCCGACCCGGCAGGATATTACGATGTAATTATTGCCTGCAACGACTACTTGCTTAAACTGTACGACTATAAACAAAAGAATCCGACAACAATCAATTCGAGCCATTACGAAGCGCTCGTTAGTTGTGCGTTGCGGGTGAAAGCCTGGACATACCTTACGCTGGGCAAGATTTACGGGCAAGCAGTCTGGTTTGACGACCCTCTGCGCGAGAAAAAAGATCTCTCGCAATTTCCCGTCAAAAACCTCGACGATATTGTGGCGTCCTGCAAAAACCTTTTGAGTAAAGGTTTTGACGGAATCAACGGAAAAATTACCATGTCGTGGAAAGAATGGCTCGATCCGAATACCGACTTGGCCAGCAGCATTTACCGTTATTGGGATTGTATGACGCCCGAATATTTTCCGCTGTATGCCGAACTGTGTTTGTGGAGCGGAGATTATCAGGAAGCCAAAAATACAATCCTGTCGGCCATGAATACCAAATTTGGAAGCACAAACAGCAATTCGGTCGATTGGTTGAGAAACGCCGACAACACAGAATATGCAAGGTTTTGGAACTCTGCCAGTCCCTATCGTCCCGAAACCGTATCCGCCATTATTTACGATTATAAAAAAAATCAGACTAACAGTCTGCTGAAACATTTTGACACGAACTATCCGAACGGATATTTGCTTGCGCCTTCCGATTCGGGAATGTATCGCTTTTCAAATCCGGCTTTCAATAACTTGGGCGGAGCATCTTCCGATAACCGCCGGAACGCTACTTTCAAACAGGACAGCCGCGGCGATTACTATATCTGCAAATACCGTCCGAATAGCAATGTTCGCGCTAATTCATATCAGGACGATGTGCATATCTATATTTATCGAGCAGGCGAATTGTATTTCATGCTCGCCGAAGCTTTGAACAATCTGGGCGAATATGAGTCGGCATTCGAATTGATAAACCAGGGAATCAGTTATTATTTCCCCAGCGGAGGCGTAACATTAGACGGATTCACAGACGCATGGACAACCAAAACGCCGACCGGAACGCGAACTTATGCCGACCGAGGCATTCGCGGAGTATTCGGTTTGGGCGACCGCACTTTTGCAAGGACAGGTACTGTTACGGAAGAAAAAAAGAAAGCAAACGACTTGGCAATTCTGGACGAAATGATGCTCGAATTTGCTTGCGAAGGGAAAATTTATCCGGCAATGATTCGCATAGCTAAACGATACAACGATTACAATATCATTGCCGACCGCGTTTGTCCGAAATACAGCAATGCGGGAACTATCCGTGAAAAGATTTTGAATGGCGGCTATTTTGTGTCTTGGGATCTGAAAAATAATTAAAAATGAAAAAAATAATTGGTTTGTTAATAGGATGTTGTGTCTGTTTTGGGCTGTCGATAGCCCAACCTTTGTCGTTCCCAACCGCCGAAGGTTATGGTAAATACGCTTCCGGCGGACGAGGCGGACGAGTATTTACCGTAACTAATCTCAACGATTCGGGCAAAGGTAGCCTGCGCGATGCGATAGAGCAGACCGGCGCTCGCATAGTGGTTTTTGCTGTGGACGGCACAATAGCCTTGCAATCTAAACTGATTATCAAGAACGACAGCATAACCATTGCCGGACAAACTGCGCCCGGCGATGGAATATGTATCAGCAATTATCCATTTTATATTCAGGCAAATAATGTGGTTGTCAGGTATATTCGCGCCCGTATGGGCGATACCTGCGGCATGGAAGACGATGCAATGAGCGCTTTGCGGGTGAAAGATTTGATGATAGATCATTGTTCTTTTTCCTGGTCGGTAGATGAATGTTTGAGCGTTTACCTCTCCGAAAACCTGACAGTGCAATGGTGCATGGTTACGCACAGTTTGTCCAAATCGCTCCATTCCAAAGGTTCGCATGGTTTCGGCGGAATATGGGGTGGCAGCAACGCTACATTTCATCATAATTTGCTGGCACATCACACCAGCCGCAACCCGCGTTTTGCCTCCGACGGATATTCCCCGGTGGACTTCCGCAACAATGTGGTTTACAATTGGGGATTCAAGGCGGCTTACGGCGGCGGTCGCCACGGCCGTATAAACTTTGTAGCCAATTACTACAAGCCCGGACCAGCCACTTCGGAAAGCAAACGTGCCTGGTTCCTCGATCCGGCCGACGATGGCACAGGTTCTTATTACCTTGCGGAAAATATGATGTGCGGCAGCGATCTCGTAACTGCCGACAACTGGAAAGGCGTTGGCGAAAAAAAATGTGTAAAAGCCGAAACGCCGTTCCCTTTTATGCCTGTCTTTCAGGATAAAGCGGAAGAGGCTTACAGAAAAGTACTTCTATCGGCAGGATGCAGCCGCCGGCGCGATGCTTACGACGCAAGAGTTGTTGAAGAAGTGAGAACAGGAACGGCGGTCGGCGGCGAAACATACGGCGGCGGCAACAAAGGAATTATTGATTCCCAAAACGCTGTCGGCGGTTGGGTGGAACTGAAACAGGGAAAATCTCCGCAAGATAGCGATCGCGACGGTATGCCCGACGAATGGGAAAAAAGCCATCG
>JAITAH010000255.1 GCA_031284225.1 Dysgonamonadaceae bacterium
ATTGCTAAAGTCGGACTTTTGCTATTAATTATCGCCGTTATTTTACTGTTTATCTCTTTTGCCATCATCAATAATACCATTCGGTTGATGATTTATTCCAAACGGTTTCTTATTTACACTATGCAGTTAGTCGGCGCAAAACGAAGTTTTATCCGCAAACCTTTCATCCTGTCCAATATGGTAATAGGCGTGATTTCCGCCTGTATAGCCTGCGGACTTTTGTATTGGCTGATTTCGTACATGGGACACAATATACCGGATATGAATACCTTGTATAATATCCAGTCACTGATCATTGTATTTGGAAGCGTGCTGGTGTTGGGCGTCTTAATTGCGGTTATTTCTACTTATCTGGCCGTCAACCGGTATGTAGGAGCGGATGTTGAAGATCTTTATAAAATGTAACTAATTGACACAAAAATGGATAAAAAACAATTTGCATTCGGAAAGGAAAATTTCATACTGTTGGCTATTTCCGTCGTTATCATCATTATCGGGTTTATTCTGGTATCGGGCGGAAAAACCACCGAAGAAACCGGTTTCGACCCCAGTATTTTTAATACCAGACGATTACTGATCGCCCCAATCGTTATTATGAGCGGTTTCGGATTGATTATTTATGCCATTCTAAAAAAACCGAAAGCATAAACGATGAATTGGTTGGAAACA
The DNA here is from genome assembly GCA_031284225.1 of Dysgonamonadaceae bacterium. The sequence goes on from JAITAH010000255.1 coordinate 670, forward strand.
ATTATTATCGCCATTGTCGAAGGACTAACGGAGTTTTTACCCATATCAAGTACCGGACACATGATTATCGCCGAAAGCATTCTCGGCGTGGAACCCGACGACTTTGTTAAGGCTTTCACCGTAATTATCCAGTTCGGAGCTATCCTGTCGGTTTTGGTATTATACTGGAAACGGTTTTTCCAAAGTTTTGATTTTTATTGGAAACTTTTCGTAGCTTTCATTCCGGCGGCGATTTTGGGTTTTTTATTCAGCGATGAAATTGACGCCCTGCTCGAAAGCGTTCAAGTGGTGGCTATGATGTTAATTGTCGGCGGTATATTAATGCTTTTTGTCGATAAATGGTTTGAAAAAACATCCCAAAATCAAACCATTACGTATCGAAAAGCGTTTATTATAGGAATATGTCAATGTATAGCCATGATACCCGGAGTATCCCGGTCGATGGCCACCATTGTCGGAGGAATGTCGCAACAATTGACACGAAAACGGGCGGCGGAATTTTCGTTTTTCCTTGCAGTCCCCACTATGTTTGCCGCTTCGGCGTATAAATTAGTAAAACTTCTTTCAAATCCGGAAAGCAAACAGCTATTAATGAATAATATTGACATACTGATTGTAGGAAATATAGTCGCTTTTATCGTAGCCATTGCCGCTATCAAATTTTTCATCGAATTTATCGGCAAGTATGGTTTTAAGGCATTCGGATACTACCGGATTATTGTCGGAAGCGTTTTATTAGGCCTGTTGTTTTTAGGCTATAACTTACAAATCGGTTAATTATGTGGAATTTTCAGGAAGGCGAAATTCTTTATTTCAATAAGCCGCTCCATTGGACGTCGTTCGATTTGGTAAATAAAGTGCGATATCAGATTTCCCGCTTCCTGAAAGTAAAGAAAATAAAAGTCGGTCATGCCGGCACGTTAGATCCGCTTGCGACAGGCGTCATGATTGTGTGTACCGGAAAAGCGACAAAACGTATCGAGGAGTTCCAATACCAAACCAAAGAATACGTTGCCACGCTCCGTTTGGGAGCCACAACACCTTCTTTCGATTTGGAAACGGCTATCGACGAAACATACGAAACGAAGCATATTACCCGGGAACGGGTAGAACAAGTCTTACTGCAATTTGTAGGAAACATCGAACAAATTCCGCCGGCTTTTTCCGCCTGCAAAGTGAATGGCGACCGGGCTTACGAATGGGCAAGGAAAGGCTTGGAAGTCGATTTAAAACCCAAAGAGCTGGTCATCGACAAAATTGAACTGTTGGATTTTAAACCGGACGAATTGATCATTCTTGTCGTTTGCAGCAAAGGAACTTATATTCGCGCCCTGGCCCGCGATATTGGAAAAGCGCTGCAATCGGGCGCTCATCTGATCGCTTTGGAACGGACAAAAATCGGTAACATTGCCCTCAATGACTGTTTAACCATTGAAGAATGGAATCGACTGATAATGAATAATATTTAATTAGATATGAAACTCTCGACATTTAAATTTAATCTTCCCCAGGAATTAATTGCCCAATTCCCGGAACCTAACAGGGATGAATCCAGATTAATGGTTGTCTATCGGAACACCGGACAAATAGAGCATAAGATATTCAAAGACGTCCTGCACTATTTCGACGACAAAGACGTGTTTGTTTTTAACGACACCCTGGTTTTTCCAGCGCGTCTGTATGGCAATAAGGAAAAGACAGGCGCCAAAATCGAAGTTTTCCTTCTGCGTGAATTGAATGAAGATTTGCGCTTATGGGATGTTTTGGTCGATCCGGCCCGCAAAATCCGCATCGGCAACAAACTGTATTTCGGAGAAGACGATTCAATGGTGGCGGAAGTCATCGACAATACGACTTCCCGTGGCCGTACCTTGCGGTTTTTATACGACGGGGCACACCAGGAATTTAAATCGACCCTGTATGCTTTAGGGGAAATGCCCATTCCCAGCTACATCAACCGTCCGGTGGAATCGCAGGATACGGAACGTTATCAAACCATTTTTGCGAAACACGAAGGGGCGGTCATTGCGCCGGCAGCCGGTTTGCATTTTAGTCGCGAACTGATGAAACGCTTGGAAATCAAAGGATGCGAATTGTCTTTTATCACGAGTCATTCGGGATTGGGAAATTTCCGGGACATTGATGTAGAAGACTTGACCAAGCACAAAATGGATTCCGAACAGGTTGTAATTGATGCCGAAGCAGTCAAAACAGTCAATAAAGCCAAGATTGAAAATCGACGGATTTGCTCGGTCGGCACATCAGTTTTGCGAGCCGTCGAAAGTACGGTAACCAGCAACGGTTTTTTGAAGGAATTTAACGGATGGACCAATAAATTCATCTTCCCGCCTTACGATTTTGTGGTAACCACGCAACTGATAACGAATTTTCACTTGCCGCTCTCATCCATGTTGATGCAAACTACGGCTTTCGGAGGATTTGATCTCATCATGAGTGCTTATCAAGAGGCCATTAACGAAAAATATCGCTTCGGAGCCTACGGCGACGCCATGCTTATCTTGTAATATGCACACCGCCTATTTGGCCTTGGGAACCAACTTGGGTGAGAAAGACCGGAATTTACAGATCGCTATTGTAAAAATAGCAGAAAGTGTCGGCGCTCTTTCTGCCGCTTCATCGATTTACACTTCCGAACCGTGGGGATATGTTTCCGAAAATGCGTTTCTGAATCAGGTAATTCGGGTTGAAACTCAGCTTTCGCCCGTCGAATTGCTACACGCCGTTCAGGACATCGAAAAACAAATGGGACGCATTCGCAAACGTTCAACCGGCTATCAGGACCGGGTGATCGACATCGATATTATTCTCTATGACGATCTGGTTTATCAATCCACAGAACTGACGATTCCGCATCCGTTGTACCAACAGCGGCCGTTTGTTGTAGAACCTTTGAAAGAAATTTTATCCGTATGATTATTTATGATTAATTTTCACTATTTTTGTCCTTTCAATAAATTCTTTCGATATGTATAAAAATAGCTTGTTATCCGTATTCATCACATTCAGTATGTTTGCATGTACCCATTCGCCGAAAAAAACGGTTATTTCTTCGCAGGCCGTTGATCAGGTAATCGCCACGCTTTCGGAGCGAGAGAATTCCGATCGGACGTTGATTGAAAAAGGCGTTCATCAAGTAGCGCACCTTTGGCAGGAAACG
>JAITAH010000220.1 GCA_031284225.1 Dysgonamonadaceae bacterium
ATTTTGTAAGAAGAAAAGGATTCGCAATGCCCTGGACGCTGGAAGTATTGAAAAAAATCCGTCCCGAAGGTTTCGAGCGCGACGAACCGGCTTTCGGGTCTTTACTTTTTAATGATTGATTAGAAGATAAAAAAAACACCGGGTTAAATGATAAAAAGATGGAAATAAAACGTTGTCTTTTACTAACAGCAATCGTTTCAGCGTTGTTTTCGTGTGAGAACATCCCGTTTGACGTCGAACAGGAATTGAATTATTGCCACCGGCAAGTAAACAAAACATGGATAGAAATTGCAGGCAAAAATCAAATGCCGCGTAATATTGCCGATACGGCAACCTGCTGGACTTTGGAAGACATAAAAATTGAAAACTGGACAGTTGGATTTTTCCCAGGTATCCTTTGGTATGATTATGAAAACACACAGGATGAAGCAATTTACGAAAAAGCGGAATTTTACACCCGTTTGTTGAAGCCGTTAACGGAAGCTCCCGCTTACGACCATGACATAGGTTTTCAACTGTTTTGTAGTTACGGCGCCGCTTACCGGTTGACAGGCAATGAAGCATACAAACAAATCCTGTTGAATGCCGCCGATACGCTGGCAACCCTGTATAATCCGATCGTTGGAACGATTTTATCCTGGCCTCGCGAAGTAAAGCTCCGCAACTGGCCTCACAATACCATCATGGATAACCTGATCAACCTTGAAGTGTTACTTTGGGCGTCCAAAAATGGCGGCAGCAAAAACTTGTACGATATTGCCGTTAAACATGCCGAAACCACCATGAAAAATCATTTCCGCAACGACGGCAGCAGTTATCATGTCGCCATCTACGACACCATCGACGGTCATTTTATCAAAGGCGTTACGCATCAGGGCTATGCCGACCGTTCGCTGTGGGCAAGAGGACAAGCTTGGGCGATATACGGCTACACAATGGTTTACCGTGAAACAGACGATAAAAAATTCCTTCGTTTTGCCGAGAAAATAACGGACTTATACCTGTCCCGTTTGCCGGAAAACGAATACGTTCCGTACTGGGATTTCGACGCCCCTAACATCCCCGATGAACCGAAAGACGCTTCGGCCGCAGCGATTGTTGCATCGGCGCTGCTGGAATTATCCCAATTAGAAGATCGCCCGGAAAAAGCGGAAAAATATAAAACAGCGGCGACGGATATGCTGATCGAATTATCAGGCCCAAAGTTCCAAAGCCGGACAAGCAAACCTTCGTTTTTGCGCCACTCTGTCGGTCATTGGGCAGCCGGTTCGGAAATCGACTATTCTATTATTTATGCCGATTACTATTACATAGAAGCGCTGATGCGGTATAAGAAAATGCTACACGGTTCCTACTGAAAAAAAACGTATCTTTGCGGGCGAATAAATAACCCATGAACGAACAAACATTCAAACGAATCGCCGTCAAAGTAGGAAGTAATGTATTGACCCGCAAGGACGGAACGTTAGACACCGAACGTATGGCAGAATTAGTCGCTCAAATCGCCCAGCTAAACGCATCCGGTGTAGAAGTAATCTTGATTTCGTCGGGCGCGGTAGCTTCCGGCAGAAACGAAATCCAACCTTCGAAAAAATTGGACGCCGTTTCGTCGCGGCAATTATATTCGGCCGTGGGACAAGCCAAATTAATTAACCACTACTTTGAATTTTTCCGGAAACATCAACTGGTTTGCGGACAGATACTCACGACTAAAGAGAATTTTGCCAGCCGGACGCACTATCTCAACCAAAAAAACTGTATGGAAACGATGCTCGAAAACGGCGTAATACCCATTGTCAATGAAAATGATACCGTTTCGGTTACAGAACTGATGTTTACCGATAACGACGAATTGTCGGGCTTGGTCGCCGCTATGATGAATATGGACGCTTTGATTCTGCTAAGCAATGTGGACGGGATTTACAACGGCGATCCGGAGCTGCCGGAAAGCCAAATCATCCCGGAAATAACGGGAATCGACGACGTTTCGCCATTTATCCGGTCGGGCAAATCGGCTTTCGGCCGCGGCGGAATGTTGACCAAATACGCCATTGCCCGGAAAGTGGCCGACGAAGGCATTGTCGTTATCATTGCCAACGGCACAAGGAAACAGATTTTGACCGATTTAATCGCCGGTAAACCGGTGAAGCACACCCGTTTCACGCCTTCCGGCAAGCCGGCCAGCAATATTAAAAAATGGATCGCTCATTCGGAAGATTTTGCCAAGGGAGAAATTCACATCGACCGGGGCGCGGAAAAAGCGCTATATGCTTCCAAAGCCACCAGCATTCTCTTTGTAGGCATTACGCGCATTGCCGGAAAATTCAAAAAAGACGATATCGTTAAAATAATCAACGAAACGGGAAAAGCGATCGGAGTCGGACGCGCCGGCTACGATTATGAAAAAGCTCTGGGTTTGATCGGCAAGCGAAACGCCCGTCCAATGGTTCATTACGATTATCTCTATTTAGATTAACCGTTTATCACAATAGTTATGGAACAGATTGAACAGGCGGTCAAAGCATCCTACGCTTTATTAGACTGCAATGACGCAACCGCCGACCGGATATTGACGGATACGGCCGACGCTCTCTTGTCCGGCGCCTCCTCCGTGCTGGCGGCCAATGCCGAAGATTTATCGCGAATGACGCCGGACCATCCGAAGTACGACCGCTTGCAACTCACGGAAAAACGGCTCGAAGACATGGCCAATGACATGCGGCAGGTGGCCGCACTGCCATCGCCGCTGGGAAAAATACTGTTTGAAGTTATCCGTCCGAACGGAATGTATATTAAAAAGGTATCGGTTCCTTTCGGCGTCATCGGGGTCATCTACGAGGCTCGCCCCAACGTAACGTTCGACGTGTTTTCGCTCTGCCTGAAATCGGGCAACGCCTGCTTGCTGAAAGGCGGTTCGGACGCT
>JAITAH010000280.1 GCA_031284225.1 Dysgonamonadaceae bacterium
GAACCGAACGGAAGCGACGCTCTATAACCGCATTTTCGTCGTTTCTGCTTACAATAATGTAACGAACTGGTTGCTGGAGCACAAGAAAACCGGCGAACCGGGCGTTTACGCTAAATTCCGACACAACGAAGAATACGAAACCGCTTTGGACAATCTTTGTAACAAACTGTTGAACATCAACCAATCCATGGAATCCATCGGCTTGAATACGGCCGAAGCAAACCGATTTATCCAATACCGCATCGAACAGGCGAAAACTTATTTATCGTCCATGTATCAGGTACTGGCTTCGGGATACGTGGAAAAAAGCAGTATTTATTTGGCTGCCCGCGAAATATTGGCGTCGCTGGGAGAAGCTCATTCGGCGTGGAACACGGTTAATGTTCTGAACAACAACGGAATCAATGCTACGTTTATCGACTTGTGCGGCTTCAACGACAACGAAATGCTGACGATCGACGAGCGTATTCACAAAGCTTTTCAGGGCATCGATTATTCCAAAACCTTGTGCGTGGCTACCGGATACACCAAAGGAACGGAAGGTATTATGCGCGCTTTCGACCGAGGCTATTCCGAAGTTACTTTCAGCAAGATCGCCGTTGATGTGAAAGCCGAAGAAGCCGTCATTCACAAGGAGTACCATCTTTCGAGCGCCGATCCGAAGTTGGTTGGCGTGGATAAATCCATTCCCGTCGGGAAAACCAATTACATCATTGCCGACCAGCTGGCCGACGTGGGCATGGAAGCCATTCATCCCAAAGCGGCAAAACCTCTGGAACTGGCGGGAATCAAAATCCGCATCAAAAACACGTTTGAACCCGATCATCCGGGCACGCTGATTTCCAACGATTATGTTTCGCCCGAACCGAAAATCGAAATTGTTTCGGGTACCGATAAAGTGATCGCGTTTGAAGTGCACGACCCTTTGATGGTCGGCGAAGTGGGTTACGACCTGAAAATCATGCAGATAATGGCCAAATACGAAATCAGTTATATCCTGAAATCCACCAATGCCAACAGCATCACCATGGTTGTTTGGGACAAGCCGGCTGCTCATCAAATGTTGCAGGAAATGAAAAACCTGGTTTACCAACTGACGATTAAGCCGGTAGCGCTTGTTTGTGCAATGGGAAGCAATATCGCTCATCCGGGTTTTCTCTACAGAGGGGCAAAAGCGTTAAGCGACAATAATATCAATATCGAATGTTTCGGTCAATCGCTGAAGCAGGTCAATATGCAATTTGTCATTCAACGGGAACAATACGCCCAAGCGGTAATCGCTCTGAACAATGCGCTTTGTTTAAATAAATGATTATGGGAACGTTTAATTTTCAGGATTTTATCAGCGCGTTTATCGTGCTTTTCGCCATCATCGACGTAACAGGCTCCATGCCTATTTTTGTGGATTTGAGGAGCAGGCACAAGACATTCAGTCCATTAAAAGCCTCGTTCTTTTCATTTCTCATCCTGCTGGCTTTCTTCTTTATCGGCGAAGGGATCCTGCGGCTGTTCAGCGTCGATGTATCCTCTTTTGCCGTAGCCGGAGCCATTGTTCTGTTTGTTATCGGCTGCGAAATGACGTTCGGCATAGAAATTTTCAAGTTGGATGGCCCCAGCAACAATGCCACGATGATTCCAATCATTTTTCCCCTGCTGGCGGGACCGGGCGCATTCACCGCACTGCTTTCTCTGAAAGCGGAATACAGTTCGTTAGTCATTATCCTCGCTTTAACGCTCAATATTATTATCGTATATTTTGTAATGCGAAATGTCAACTGGGTAGAAAAACGAATGGGGAAAGGCGGCATATACGTGCTCCGTAAATTCTTCGGCGTTATACTCTTAGCAATAGCGGTCAAACTTTTCATGGGAAATATAACTCATTTATTAGGCAATTAACAGAAAATTATGAACTGGTTATCGGAATTATTTTGGGGCGAAGGCGTCGCCCACACGGTTTTATTGTTTGCAGCGGTCATCGCCATAGGTATTCCTTTAGGAAAAATCAAAATTTTCGGCATTTCATTGGGCATCACTTTTGTCCTTTTTATAGGCGTTCTGCTGGGGCATTTCGGATTTCAGGTCGATCACAATATCTTGCATTTTATGAAAGAATTTGGCTTGATCCTTTTTGTTTATTCGGTAGGATTACAAGTCGGCCCCGGATTTTTTGCTTCCTTTAAAAAAGGCGGAATTACGCTCAACATGTTGGCGGTGGGAATTGTCGTTTTGGGAGTCATCATCACGCTAATTCTGCATTACATCACCCATATTCCCATGCAAACGATGGTCGGCATCATGTCGGGAGCCGTAACCAATACGCCCGGATTAGGCGCCGCCCAACAAGCTTTCTCCGATATGAGCGGCATACAGGATTCGACCATTGCATTGGGTTATGCAGTAGCTTATCCTTTGGCTGTCATCGGCATTATCTCTTCGATTATGGTGTTGAAATACATTTTTAAAGTCAATACCGAAAAAGAAACCGATGATTTGAACCGAATTCAAAACACGGAAGAACGCATCGAATTGATTTCACTGGAAGTGAGCAATCCGGCTCTTTATGGAAAAAGCATTCACGATATTCACCGGTTGATAGAACGCAAATTTATCATATCAAGAGTATTACACCAAGCGACGAATCAAATCGAAGTTCCTTCTTCCCAAACCTTGTTGCACGAAAAGGACAAAATCTATGTTGCCACGACGCCTAAAAACCAAAGCGCCGTAACGGCTTTTCTGGGTCATGCCATTGAAATGGGACAGGATGAATGGGACATGCTGGATACGCATCTGGTATCGCGTCGCATCCTGATTTCCAAAGCGGGCGTTAACGGACGTCCCATTCGGCAACTGAATTTCCGGGCAAATTTCGGCGTCAATATTACCCGTGTCAACCGGTCGGGGGTGGATTTGATTGCAGATCCCAACCTGCAACTGCAAATCGGCGACCGGGTAACGGTTGTCGGCGACGAAAATGCTATCAAAAGCGCAGAACGCTTTCTGGGCAACCAAATGAAACGTTTACGAGAACCTAACTTGATACCGATCTTCATCGGAATCTTTTTCGGCGTATTATTGGGAAGCATCCCCTTCACGTTTCCGGGCATTCCGCAACCGGTAAAACTTGGCTTGGCCGGCGGCCCGCTCATCGTAGCCATTTTAATCAGCATCTTCGGCCCCAAATATCATCTGGTTACCTATACCACCATGAGCGCCAACCTTATGCTGCGGGAAATCGGCATCTGCCTTTTCTTGGCTTGCGTGGGATTGGGCGCCGGCGAAAACTTCGTATCGACCATTGTTAACGATGGCGGCTTAAACTGGATCGGATACGGCGTTATCATCACCATGATTCCCCTGCTCATTATCGGAATTATTGGCCGGTCGGTATTTCATATCAACTACTATACGTTAATGGGATTATTGGCCGGAAGCACCACCGATCCGCCCGCTTTGGCCTATTCCAATGCCACCGCAGGAAACGATGCCCCGGCGGTCGGCTATGCCACGGTTTATCCGCTAACTATGTTTCTGAGAGTGCTGTGCGCACAACTCTTGATCCTGTTTTTTTGCTAAACCATTAAATGTAAACAAATGCTGAACAAAATTATTTCCGAAAATAGTATTCAAAAAGCGAAAAAGATCATCGAGCATTGCCGGAAAATCGTAATCGTTACGCACGTTGCCCCCGACGGGGATGCAATCGGCTCTTCTCTGGCTTTGTATCATTTTCTTTTGGAATGGGGAAAAGAAGTCAATGTACTGGTCCCCAATAATTTTCCGAGTTCGTTCAAATGGATGGACGGCGCCAAGGATATTATTATCGCCGAATGGCAGGCAAATACGGCTAAAGAACTGATGTCTGCCGCCGATCTGATCTTTTGCTTGGATTTCAATGCGCCGAAGCGGGTCGATCAACTGTCGTCGGAGCTGGAGGCTTCCCGTGCACAAAAAATCATGATCGATCATCATCCCTGCCCGTTAGAGTTTTGCGATGTAACTATTTCTCATCCGGAAATATCTTCTACCAGCGAACTGATTTTCCGTTTCATCTGCCGCATGGGAATGTTCGATTATATGAACCGGTCTTGCGCCGAATCTATCTATACGGGCATGATGGACGATACCGGCGCTTTTACCTACAATTCCAACCACCGGCATATTTATTATATTATCGGCGAATTACTGGAAAAAGGAATTGATAAAGATGCTATTTACGACAAAGTGTATCATCATTATTCCGTCAACCGGCTTCGCTTACAAGGCTATCTTCTGCATGAGAAAATGAAAATTTATGAAAACTATCACACCGCCCTGATAACGGTTTCGCAGGAAGAGCAGCAACGTTTTCAATGCAAAAAGGGCGATATGGAGGGTTTCTCCAACATGCCTCTGAGTATCGACGGGATTCTGTTTGCGGGATTTATTCGGGAAGATGAAAACAAGGTGAAAATTTCTCTCCGTTCCAAAGGAGATTTTCCAACGAACCGGTTTGCTGCTGAGGTCTTCAATGGCGGCGGTCATCTCAATGCTTCCGGCGGGGAATTTTTGGGTAGTCTGGAGGATGCTATTGCTCGGTTTGAAGATGCTTTACCCCGGTACAACGAACAGTTAACGTTTTTTACGGCTCATCCAACCCCCGATCTTTAATTTTTTTCACTATCTTTGCCGGAAATTCAAATGGATATGAAGAAAACAGTCGTTTTTATATTGTCGTCGATCTGTCTGGGATTAGCCGCTGTTTCTTGCGACAACTCAAAGAGCATGCAGGAATACATTCGCGAAGAAAAAAAATCTATCGAACGGTATCTGCTTTCACAGAAAATTGATGTGTTGACCGAATATCCTAAAGACAGCATTTTCAAGGAAAACCAGTATTATAAAACCAGCGACGGCCTCTACATGCACGTAGCCGATCGCGGGAACCCGACTCACCGGGCTGAAGCTTACGACGAAGTGCTGGTGCGTTTCGATTATTTTTACTACATCAAAAGCTACGTATCCGGCGTAACAGACAGTATCGTATTGAATTATCTGTATTTACCGATTACTTTCAAGTACGGAATACCGGGAAGTTACAGTAACGATCCGGCCGGATTGGCTTGTAATGGGTTTGCTGTTCCGCTCTCGTATGTGGGCGAAGGAGCCGTGGTCGATCTGATTATTCCGTCCGAATTGGGGAATACCTCCGATAACAGCAGCTTTGCGCCCGTGTTTTACAAAAATCTGAAATATACAAAATTCCGTTAATCCATGTCGTTAATCAAATCTATTTCCGGTATTCGCGGAACGATTGGAGGGGCCTCCGGCGAAGGTCTTTCGCCGGTCGATATTGTCAAATTCACCGCGGCCTACGCTACGTTGATACAAAAACAGCCGGGCGCAAAAACCATTGTCGTGGGACGCGACGCCCGTATTTCCGGCGAAATGGTACGCCAACTCGTAACCGGCACCCTGTTAGGAATGGGGCTGGATGTGGTGGACATCGGCTTGGCCACTACCCCAACCACCGAACTGGCGGTTACGATGGAAAAAGCCGCCGGTGGTATTATCCTGACCGCTTCGCACAACCCCAAACAGTGGAACGCCCTGAAATTATTGAACGAAAAAGGCGAATTCCTAAATGCCGAAGAAGGCAATGAAATACTGCAAATTGCAGAAAAAGAATCGTTTGTGTTTGCCGGCATCGAACAGATCGGTCAACGGACAAGCGACGACTCTTATACCCAAAAACATATCAAGCACGTTCTTTCGCTTCCGCTTGTGGATGTGGATGCTATCCGGAAGGCCGATTTTACAGTGGCTATCGACACAGTCAATTCCGTAGGAGGCATCGTTTTGCCGGAATTGCTCCAAGCGCTTGGCGTCCGGAAGGTTATCGCACTGAATTCTGAACCGACCGGTATTTTCGCTCACAATCCCGAACCGCTCCCCCAGCATCTAACCGAAATTGCAGAGGCGATGAAAACCCAAAAAGTCGATGTTGGTTTTGTCGTGGACCCGGATGTGGACAGGCTGGCCATTCTGACGGAAAAAGGCGACATGTTCGGCGAAGAATATACGCTCGTGGCGGTGGCCGATTACGTGCTGTCGCACACGCCGGGCAATACGGTTTCCAACCTGAGTTCGACGCGGGCGTTGCGCGATGTTACTGAAAAACATGGATTTACTTACACGGCTTCGGCGGTGGGCGAAGTGAATGTCGTGGCGCAAATGAAAGCCACCCAAGCCGTTATTGGCGGCGAAGGCAATGGCGGAGTGATTTATCCGGCTTCGCATTACGGGCGCGATGCGCTGGTGGGTATTGCGCTGTTTTTAACACAATTAGCCAAATCCGGCCAAACCGTCAGCGAGTTGCGGGCTACCTATCCGAATTATTATATGGCGAAACAGCGGCTGGATCTGTCGCCCGATACGGATGTGGATGCGCTCCTGAACACGCTTAAAAACCGGTACGCCGCCTATCCCGTCAATGACATCGACGGCGTAAAAGTGGATTTTCCCGACCGTTGGGTGCATTTCCGGAAATCCAACACCGAACCCATTATCCGCATTTACACCGAAGCGCCCTCGCCGGACGAGGCCGAGGCTTTGGCGCAGACGGTTATCGAATCCCTATGAACGGCAAGCGCTTAGCGGCGCACTACGTTCTGTTGCCGGACGACCGGCTTCTGAAACAGCATTACGTCGAGCTGGACGATGACAATCGTTTGCTCGGAGTTTTTCCTTTCCACCGAGAAATCGCCAATACGGTGTTTTACAATGGCATTCTGATGCTTTCCGGTCCTTCGGAAGCGGTAATAATCGACCTTTTGGAGCGAATCGACCTGCTCCGGACGGGATTCAGCGCCGACGATTGCCGGCGCCATCGCTACATCCGGCGCTTGGGGTGATTTCGGCAGCGGTCAACGGCCGTTT
>JAITAH010000310.1 GCA_031284225.1 Dysgonamonadaceae bacterium
CCGTGTTTGTCGATTTTCAGGAAATCGGGATTCTCACTGTCGGGTTTGGACTGTTTTACCTTGCCATCCCTGTCCACTTTAGCTACGTTCAATTCGTTACTGCCTTTTTCTCTGACCAGAAGAATATCCCGGTCTTTCAAGTTCTCATTCATGCTACTTATGTTTTAAATGATTGCATCAACATTAATGCAAGCGCAAAAGTAGACGGCAACAAGTTAATTGTAAAGGATTTCAGAGTAGGTGGCAGCGAGTTGCGCCGGTAGTGGCTACAAGTTGCATCGTAACATATCCTTTCTCTGAAGCATATCATCATGATGCTTTATTTTCCCGGTAGCTTTTCGGCGACATTCCAGTCACCCGTTTGAAATACTTCCCGAAAAACGACTGCGACGGAAAATTCAGTTCATCGCTAATTTGCAGTATGGTAATATTGGTGGACTTGAGCAGCGCTTTAGCCTCCAAAATAATGTAGTTATCAATCCATTCACTCGCCGAAATACCGCTGTTGTCCTTGATTATTTTTGAGAAGTATTTAGGCGTAAGGCACAGTTTGCTGGCATAGACTTCAGCCAGATTATCGTTCATTACTTTACTCAATCATCCATTGGAGTCCCTAAATTTTTTTGGCGTCATTCCCGTATATTTTTTGAAATACTGCCCAAAAAACGACGGGTTAGGAAAACACAGTTCGTCCGATATTTGCATGACGCTCAACTTATTGTCATACAACAGGCTTTTTGCTTTTTTTATAATCATATCGTTAATCCAAAACAATGCACCGTTTCCTGTCTTTTCTTTTATTACCGAAGAGAGATAGCGTGGAGTGATGCATAATTCCTGCGCGTAGTAGTCCACATCCCTATGCTTAGTGTATTTCTTGGTCAATAAAAACATGAATTTGCGGACAAGGAACTCCTTCCTTGAAACCATTTCCTGTGTAATGGGCGGGCTTTTTTTATAGACCGCCGCTATTTCGCAGTATACCACCCTAAACAAGCTTTTTGTAATTTCTTGCAAAAAAGGATGATTGCGACAACTGCTTTTTTGTATCATCAATTGGCATGATTCCAATATTACTTTTTGTTCATCCTGTGTAAGCGACATACATGGATTATCCTTGATATACAAGTAGTAATCCATTGATGAAGGCAACTGAATATTGTTAAACAGTTCTATATTTGCGCCTATGCCGAATCCTTCGAAATCATCACTCCTGTATATCGGTTGTAGGATTGATGCGGGGAACGCAACACACATATCACTGGCTTTCAACCTGTAGTGTTTCAAATCAAGAAAAAAGTCTGCTTCCCCATGTAAGCAAATAAAAATACCGCCATCTTCCAGTTGTTGCGGCAAATCATGCTTATCAAACATACTTTCCTTAAAGTCATAAAAAGAAGTCGTCAAATTTTCCATATCCAAATCGAGTTTGAAGCAAAATTAGACAAAAAACATTCAATTCAAAAACAAAAAAACAAGAAAAAGTACATATTGAACATTTTCGAGTAATTATAAAGCTTGCGGGGAATGCCATAACCCCATACCTTTGCAGAACTTAAATTAAGGATTTTAGACATGAAGAAAACAATCATATGTTTAGTAGGGCTGGCGTTTGTTATTTCATCTTGTTCAAACAGAAAGACAAACAAGGAAAGCATTCAAACTGTCAAAGTGGATACGGTGCAGGCGTATGGTGAAAAAAACCGCACGACCTTTTCCTGAAGGGTGAAAGCGGCATCCGACGTAAACTTGGCTTTCCGCATCAGTGGGCCTATTGCAAAAATGTACGTCGATGTCGGAAGTTATGTAAAAAAAGGGCAGGTATTGGCCGAAATTGATTTGCGCGACTATGCCATACAACTGGCCGCTACCGAAGCCGAATACAAACAGATAAAAGCAGAAGCCGAACGGGTTATAGCACTTTATGGGAAAGGCAGCGTTACGCCCAACGATTATGATAAAGCGGTATACGGACTCAATCAAATCACGGCGAAATACGACGCGCATAAAAACGCATTGGCCGACGTGAAACTTCGCGCCCCGTTCGACGGGTATGTGCAGCAACGCCTTTTTGACGCAGGGGAAACCGCAGGTGCGGGAATGCCCGTCATATCTCTGATTAGTACCAATCTGCCCGAAGTTGAAATCAATATTCCATCGTCCGACTTCATCCGTCGCGACCAATTCGAATCATTTTCGTGCGCTGTGGATATTTATCCCGGCAAGGTATTCCCGTTAGAACTTATAGGCATAGCGCAAAAGGCGAATCTGAATCAGCTTTACACCATGCGGCTGAAAATAAAAGACGAAACAAAGCAATTGCCTGCACCCGGAATGACCACTACGGTAACCGTGCAGTTCAAAGCAGGGAAAACGGCATTGGTGAGCATTCCCCTTTCCGCCGTGTTCGAAACCGAAGATGTATCGACCGTATGGGTGTATAACAAAGACACACAAACGGTAGAAGCCCGCGCCATAAAAATGCGCGAAATCCATACCGACGGAACGGTAATCGTTTCCGAAGGATTGGACGAAGGCGAAATCGTGGTCAGCGCGGGTGTGCATGTATTACATGCAAAAGAGAAAGTGAAACTGCTGCCTGCCGTATCACCCACTAATGCAGGAGGTTTGTTATGAGAGATTTGGGGAATTGGGCTTTAAATAACCGTAAGCTGCTTTACTTCATTATCGTCGTATTAGTTGTCGGAGGAATACTTGCATTTCATAATATGAGCAAGTTGGAAGACCCTGAAATCAAGGTGAAGCAGGCAATAGTGATAACCGCCTATCCGGGAGCATCGGTACATCAGGTAGAGTTGGAAGTAACCGACGTATTGGAGAAGAATATCCGTTCGATGAAAGACCTTGAATATGTTTCAAGCCGCTCGATGAACGACGTATCGATGATAACCGTTTCACTTTCGACATTGGTAAAAAACAAAGACGTACAACAGCAATGGAATATCTTGCGTCACAAGGTGGACGATGTACAAAGCTACTTGCCCGAAGGTGCGGGAAAATCCGTAGTGATGGATGGTTTTGGCGATGTGTACGGTATTTTTTATGCCATGACCGCCGATGGATTTTCCGACCGTGAAATGGGCAAATACGCCGAATTGGTGAAACGTGAAATGCAAACCATTGAAGGTGTTTCGGATGTAATTATCTATGGAGAAAGGAAAGAATGTATCAATATAGAATTATACGAAGATCGCATGGCTACATTGGGTGTTCATCCGTCCGAAGTGCTTGCAACCCTTGACGGACAGAACAAGACGGTTTATTCCGGCTATTACGAAAGTGACAGCTACCGCCTGCGCGTATCGGTTAATGACAAGTATAAAACCGTAGCCGACATCGAAAACCTGTTATTACAGGGGCACGAAAATGACCAATTACGTTTGCGTGATATTGCCCGTGTGACGGAGAACTACGAAAATCCAACGTACAACGAAATGCGCTACGATCGTCAGCAGGCTTTAGGTATTGCGATTTCAGCTAAAAGTGGTACGGATATTACTAAAATAGGCAGGCAAGTAGAAAATAAATTGAAATACCTGAAAGATAGCCGCCTGCCTGCCGGAATCGTCCTGAACAAAGTATTTTACCAACCTGAAAGAGTAAACGATGCGTTAGGCTCATTTATGATAAACCTGCTTGAATCCATACTTATAGTAATCGGCATATTGATGTTGACTATGGGCTTCCGAAGCGGGATAATTATAGGAACAAGCCTGTTCATTGTCGTAACAGGGTCTTTCTTTGTATTGAACTTGTTCGATGGAACACTGCAACGGGTATCGTTAGCCGTTTTCATATTGGCTATGGGAATGTTGGTAGATAACGCAATCGTGATTATCGACGGTATATTGGTCGACATGCAACAAGAAAAACCACGCCGTACAGCGCTTACTTCTATTGGTCTTAAAACCGCTATGCCCTTATTGGCGGCTACATTAATAGCTATACTCGCATTTTTACCCATTTTCCTTTCACCCGATACAGCGGGGATTTATGTCCGCGATTTATTTATTGTATTGGCTGTTTCATTATTGCTAAGCTGGATATTGGCATTGACGCAGGTTCCCATACAAGCCAATGCGATGTTCCCTATACGGCTGAAAAACAAAAACAAAAATCCATACGACAGTAAGGCATACCTCATATTACGCAATATTTTATCGTGGCTTTTACACCACAAGTCGCTTTCTATCAGTATTGCCGTTGCGCTGGTGGCAATTAGTATATTCTTCTTTCGCTTTATACCACAAGGATTTTTCCCCGATATGGATTACGACCAGCTTTATATCGAATATAAATTGCCGGAAGGAAATAACAGTACACGGGTGAAAGCTGATTTGGAAACAATCGAACATTATTTCCTCAGCCGTAAAGACGTCAGACATGTAACTGCATCTATTGGCGGAACGCCCGCCCGATACAATTTTGTGCGCGCCATAGCCGACCCTTCACTTTCGTATGGCGAACTGATTGTGGATTTCAATTCGCCCAAAGAACTCGTGGAAAATATGGCAGAAATACAGGATTATCTTACTGCTGTCCACCCCGATGCTTACGTGCGGATGAAACGATATAACCTGATGTATAAAAAATATCCGATAGAATTGCAATTCAACGGACCCGACCCGGCGGTGTTGCGTGAACTTATTGCACAGGCGGAAAATATTATGCGGCGCAGCGACAAAATATTCCTTATCAATTCTGATTGGGAACCTAAAACACCAACCCTGATGGTGGACTACAATCAACCGATTGCCCGTAACATCGGATTGAGCCGTCAGGATGTAGCGTTGTCGTTGCTTTCAGCAACAGGAGGAATCCCTGCAAGCGTGTTTTATGATGGGAATTACAGTCAAACCATCTACCTGAAAAGTGTTGATAAAAACGGAGAGCCTGTCGAATCGCTTGAGAATATATCCGTTTTCAGCATGATGCCTTCGTTTAGAGGATTGAATAAGCAAACCGTACAGGGGTTAATGACAGGTGCAATATCGGAAGAAGAAGTGTTGGAATCCATATTGCATACAGTGCCATTAAGCCAAGCCTCGAATGGAGTAAAATTAATCTGGGAAGACCCTGTGGTAATACGCTACAATGGACAACGCGCTATCCGGGCACAGTGCAACCCTGTTTTTGGCGTTTCTACCGAAGATGCGCGTCAAAGTATTGTAAAGGAGATCGAAAAGATTTCACTGCCGGAAGGATATACGATGCAGTGGGAAGGCGAATATAATGCAAGTTCACAAGCTACACAATATTTATTCCGCAATCTGCCTTTGGCTATTATTCTTATGGTCATTATCCTTATCATGTTGTTTAAGGATTATAAAAAACCGTTGATTATTTTCTGCTATATCCCTCTTATCATGGTTGGGGTAATAGTGGCTATGCTGTTGTCGGGGAAGACCTTCGGTTTTGTCGCCATAGTGGGTATGTTGGGATTAATAGGAATGATGGTAAAAAACGGAATTGTGTTGATGGATGAAATAACGCTGCAAATAGCATCGGGTGTAGAACCCCATAAAGCATTACTTGACAGTTCGACCATGCGTTTTCGCCCCGTAATGATGGCTTCGCTTACCACCGTATCAGGTATGATACCGCTGCTGTCCGACGGTTTGTTCGGACCTTGTGCCGCAACTATCATGGGCGGGCTGACGTTCGGAACCGTCATTACCTTGCTGTTTGTCCCTGTGCTGTATGCGGTATTTTTCAAGATAAAAATAAAAAATAAAGAATAATGAAAGCGAAGTATATTTTTCTGTGTGGACTTATCTTCACTCTCTCGACAGGAACAGCCAACGCGCAACAAACGATGACACTTGAAAAATGCCGCGAATTGGCGTTGGCAAACAATAAAGCCGCCGCTATCGCCGCGCGTAATAAAGACAAGGCTGAATATACTCAAAAAGCGTATTGGGCGAATTATTTTCCAAAAATATCGGCTTCGGGAAATTATCTTTACACCAATACGGCAATAAATAAAACATTGCCCGGAAACTACCTTCCAACTTTTGTTCCCGACCCTGCAACAGGAGAATTAGTGCCGAACATACTGACTGTAAATCCCGATGGAAGTTCTGTGTTCAAGGAATACGCTTATTTTCCCGATATGGATTTATCGCTGAAATTGAGCGGAACATGGATGGCAGGTGTGAGCGCTGAACAACCTGTTTATACAGGCGGAAAAATCACATCGGCTTATAAAATGTCGCGGACAGGCAACGAGATAGCGGAATTGAATAAAGAACTCACTCGCACTGAAATTACTGTGAAAGCCGACGAAGCCTATTGGACATACGTGCAAACCACCGAACTGCTGAACCTGGCTTTGTCATATCAAAAAGTGGTTGCGGAACTGCTGCGCAACGTACAAGATGCACAGGAGGTCGGTTTGAAACACATGAACGACGTGTTGAAAGTACAGGTAAAAGCAAACGAAACCGAATTGCAGGTAAGGCAAGCGGAAAACGGCGTACGACTTTCGCGCAAGAACCTTTGCCATGTTATGGGCATTGCTCTTGATAGCGAGCTTACTCTGCCTGAATCATTCGACGAACCGTCATCAATAAACATCAATTATTCGGCAGGTTATACAAGTCGTCCCGAATATGCTATGCTCGAAAAACAAATACAATTGAAAGAGCAGCAGATAAAATTTACTCAAAGCGATTTTCTGCCGCAGATAGGTATAATGATGAACTATGGATATATCAATGGTGTGAAGCTAAATGGCGATAAACTTTTTAATAAAGCTTCGTTCTCTGCACTTGCCACTATTAGCATTCCGCTTTTCCAATGGGGCGAAGGACGTAATAAAATACGCGCAGCCAAAGCCGAACGTGACATTATACAGATGCAACGTGACGATATTAGCGAGCAAATGGAACTTGAATTGACAAAAACATTGGACAAATGCGACGAGTCGGATTTGGAAGTTAAATTAACGGCTCGTTCATTGGAACAGGCGCATGAAAATATGAGAGTGAGCGGAGACCAATATACGGCAGGGATGGAAACGCTTGCCAATTTTTTGGAAGCGCAGACTGTTTGGCAACGCGCATGGATGGAGAGTATCAATGCAAAAACCCGCCAACGCCTTAATCAAACATACTACCTGAAAGCAGCAGGTAAACTATAATGTAATTAAATAAATAACAAAAATAATGAAAACATTAATCGTATTTAATCATCCCTATGAAGGGAGTTATTGCAATGCAATATTAGAAGCTGTACAATCCGGCTTAAAAAAGAGGCATCACCCTGTTGATTTAATCCATTTAGACAAGGATAACTTCGACCCGGTAATGAGGGGCAAAGATTTATTAGCCTTTGTGAAAGCCAGAGAGGATGCGGAAAGCGCATTAAGTATAGTCGACGAACAAGTATTGGACTATAAACGCAGATTGGAAGAAGCCGAGCATTTAGTGTTCATTTTTCCTGTCTGGTGGGAACTTATGCCTGCTTTGACAAAAGGATTTATTGATAAAGTAATATTCCCGGGTATAGCCTATGAGTACATTGAAAAAGGCAGAATGGTATCTCGCCTGCACAATATTAAAAGAGTTACGATTATCACCACAATGAACACCCCTTCCGTTATCTATAGATTCATATTCGGTAACGCAATCAAGAAATCCTTATTGACCGGAACTTTTTGGAAGATTGGATATTCAAATCGTAAATGGATTAGTTTGAACAGGGTAAAAAATGCTTCCGACAAGAAGCGCAAACAATGGCTACAGAAGATAGAAAACATATTTATGAATGTTAAATAAGAAAGAATAGAATCAGTTATAGACATCTATCTTACCGCATAATTCTAAAAATTAGGAAGATGAAATTCGCTCGTCAAAATGTAAAGAAAAAGTTAGAACTTCGCGCTGCCGAATTAGACGAAGCATATCAACAGGTTTTGCTTGCCCAAAAATCCATTTCCGTAGCCGAAGAGAACGTCCGCATGAGTGAAGACCATCACAAGGAGGGTACTTCCATCCTGTCTGACCTGCTCGACGCCCAAAACCTGCTGCAGCAAAGCCGCAACCAATATGTTGAAGCCGCAACGGGATACCGCGTGAAGTTGGCGGAGTACAGGCAGGCGACGGGGGAGCGGTGAAATCCAGCGTAGTTTAAAACAATAAAACAAACCGTTATGTATAAACAGGATATTGGAATTAACTCAGGCGTAATCTGGCGTCTGCTTTCGGACAAGGGCACGTTGAGTATTCGTGAAATCGGAGAGTTTACACACTATCACGAAATGTTTTTGTTTCTTGCTCTCGGCTGGTTGGCGAGGGAAGACAAAATACGGTTTTACGAAAAAGAGGGAGTGTTGTATGTCGAGTTGAAAGACGATGCCCCAGGATGGTATTTTTAATAAAATCCCGGTGCAGTTCAATGACTTAGAACAGATATTGTGCAGTCTTAGGAAACATACGATGCAGGTTTGAATCCTGCCGCCGGGACAAATGTTCTAAAATAATTAACAGGTTATTTATTATGAAAAAGAAAATCATTGGAATGGTGGTTCTCTCGCTCCTTGTTTGCAACGTGTTGCATGCTCAAATCAAGGAAGTGGAAGAAATCTGGCGCAATTGGCAGGACACGTCCAAAACGAATCCGGCACATCCTGCGTATCTTGAAATCAAGGATGTGGATAATACGCTGGAATTGATAAGCCGTCAGCCGAGTTTCAGCATGTACAAGGATAATTATGTCATTACGAGAGTTCCCTTAAACAGAGACATCAACAAATATACCGCAGACATTAAGTTTCAATTGAGCATTTGTCAGAGATTAACCAAAACATTCCTCCCGTACAATACTTCCCTGATGATAACTTATACGCAAAAGTCGTTTTGGGATGTCTATGTGAAATCGGCGCCTTTCAGGGACAGCAATTACAATCCCGGACTTTCGCTCGTCAAACCGTTGATTTACCGCAATCATCTGTACGGAATGGCAGCCTTCGCATTCGAACACGAATCCAACGGCATGGACAGTCTTGATTCGCGCGGATGGAATTATTTTGTACTGTCGGGCGTTTATCTTTTCAATACCCGTTTTTCCGTTCAGGCAAAAATCTGGGCAGGCTGGTTGGACAAGGGGGATGACGATTTGGATGGTGGCGGAAATGCCGACCTGTACAAATATAGGGGCTACGGTTTGATTGCTTTTAATTACAGAAGTTTAAACGATAAATTCTGGATGTCGGCAATCATCAATCTGTATTGAAACAGTATTGATAATGAGAGATTTGTTTGTTCTGCGGACTGTTATGAGTCATAATAATTTCTAAATAATAACTTCATGGAACGATTTACAAAAACAAATTTCTTTTGCATGATGAAAGATGCATCACGGATACAAACGGGTATCAATTCCCATATACTTGAACGTGAATATGACAGATTTGTCAATCTTTTATATTCGGAAACAGTTTCAGCGCAAAACAGGTCTGAACTTCTTTTTATCCTGCGTCATACACGGGTTGAGTTTTCCACGTGCGAAAATTCGGAAGCGCTGAAAAAAAAACAGGATGGTTACCGCTTTTCTGCAAAAAGCCATTGCGATTGTCGATATGCAGATTGTGTGGATTGAACGGCAGTTGCTGGCAGAGCAAAATGTGGCAAACTGTCCGGTTGCCCAACAGTTGCAAATGCGTAATGCCGTTAAAATCAAATGGACGGGAAGCGTCATTGAATGGGTAGAACTGATATATGCCCTGTACACTGTAAAGCGAATCAACAACGGAGAAATTACTCTTAAAGTGCTGTTTCAACAGATGGGCGAAATGTTTGATTTTGACGTAAAAGAATTTGCTAACTACTTCATGAACATCAAAAACCGGACGGAT
>JAITAH010000407.1 GCA_031284225.1 Dysgonamonadaceae bacterium
CGCATGACTCGTTCGATTTCGTATTGTAAATCCAGATCCGTCATTCCGGGAGAGAAAAGGGCAGGGATTTTTTGGTAAGCTTCGCGATGCCGGGCGGCCGAATAGCGGAATTGCTCGATTTCCCACGGCGTTTTGAACATCCGCGACTGGCGCAGGATGGACGTTGCATTAACCGTTTTTTTCGGACAAAACAGCGCATGCAACCGGATGTATTCGTTATACGTGAGCTGATCGGATTCCAACGCCAAAACATTGGGCAATGCGCTTCGCTGTTTCAATACATCGGGAATATCTTCCGGTTTGCGGATGTGGATGATGTTTTTATGTTCAAAAGCGCCCGATTTGCGAGCGAAAAACAACGGTTCGCCTTCCTGGGGCATATAGATATAGCCGTCGAAAATATAGCCGGTTAGATAATAGATGTTTACGGTAGAATGGATGAGACAAGCGTCTGCGGCTTGTTCCTGTAATAATTGTTGAATCCGGGCGTAACGTAGCTGTAAATCTTCCGGAGGTGGAAAAGATGCGTTCATAATATTTGTTTATCTGTATTTAATTCGGGTGCAAATGTAACATTTTTGCCTATATTTGCAGCCGAATTAACAAATAATTATGACCTACAACGAAACAATCGCTTATCTCTACCGGCTGGCTCCGATGTTTCAGCAAATGGGAAGCAGCGCGTATAAAGAAGGGATGGATAATTCTTTTCGGATAGACCGGCAGTTGAATTATCCGCATACGCAGTATAAAACGATTCATGTGGCGGGGACTAACGGGAAGGGTTCTACTTCGCATTTGTTGGCTTCGATATTGCAGGAGGCCGGTTATAAAGTCGGACTTTATACTTCGCCTCATTTGCTGGATTTCCGCGAGCGGATACGGATCAACGGCGAACCGGTCGGCGAGGATTTTGTGATTGATTTTGTTGCGCGGCGCCGGACGTTTTTCGAATCTATTAGGCCTTCTTTTTTTGAGCTGACTACCGGAATGGCTTTTGCCTGTTTCGCCGAACAGCAAGTAGATGTGGCGGTGGTGGAAGTCGGATTGGGCGGCCGCCTGGATTGTACCAACGTGATTACGCCGGTGTTGAGTATTATTACCAACATCAGTTTCGACCATACCAACTTGCTGGGAAATACGTTGTCCGCTATCGCCCGGGAAAAAGCGGGTATTATAAAACCGGACGTGCCGGTCGTGATCGGCGAGGCGGAAGGCGAAGTCAGGGAGACGTTTATGAAAGAGAGTTACAGGATAAGGGGAGGGAAGGAACCGGTTTTTGTGCAGGAAAAGAATCCGGTGTTGGGGGCGGAATTGCTTCCGTCCGGTCATTGGAAATTTGAAACTGCGGATTATCCGGGATTGATTGGCGAACTGGGCGGTTACGCTCAGGAAAAAAATGCGGCCACGGTTTTGTGCGCCGTTGAAATACTGAAAAATGGAATTTTTACTATTCCTGCCACGGCGGTGTATGAAGGTTTCCTCCATGTAACCGGCAACACCGGACTGATGGGGCGCTGGCAAGTGATACAATCCTGTCCGAAAATCGTGCTGGATACGGGACACAACGCGGGCGGTATGCAATACATTGTCCGGCAGTTGCAATCGGAGTCTTTCGACCGGCTGCATATCCTTTTCGGCATGGTCAACGATAAGGATATTTCGGCCGTGCTGGCGCTTTTGCCTCCCGACGCCCGGTATTATTTTACTCAGGCGTCTGTTCCTCGTGCTTTAGACGCCCGCTTATTGGCCGGACAGGCCGAACCGTTCGGATTGCACGGAGCCGTTTTTCCGACAGTTTCCGAAGCTTTTTTAGCGGCAAAACAAAATGCTACGAAAAAAGATTTTATCTTTGCAGGCGGAAGCTCTTTTATCGTTGCCGATATACTAAAAGAAATTCAAACAAAATAAAAGTAAGTAAAATGACTGAATTAAGTACTACCCTGAGAGATAAACGGGGATTTCGTTGGCTCATTCTGGGTTTGGTTTCCATTACCATGCTCTGGTTTTATTATTTAACGGACGCTCTGGCTCCCCTGCAAGCCCGGCTGGAAATTGCTCTGGCCTGGAATGCGGCCGATTATGGTCTCTATTCGGGCGCTTACGGTTGGTTCAACGTTTTCCTGCTGATGCTAATCTTCGCCGGCATGATTTTGGACAAAATGGGCGTCCGCTTTACCGGAATTGTAGCAATCCTGATTATGCTGGCAGGCGCAGGAATTAAGTATTGGGCAATTTCCGGTCATGTAGGAATGGAAATAAGCAGCATCGGAATTGGTAACTGGACGCTTATCACTGCCCGAAAATCAGCCCTGATTGCCGGACTGGGTTTCGCTGTCTTTGGCGTAGGCGCCGAAATGTTCGGCATAACGGCTAATAAAGCGATTATCCGGTGGTTCAAAGGCAAAGAACTGGCGTTGGCTATCGGTTTAAATATCTCTGTCGGACGTATTGGGACGGCGCTGGCTATGTTTACTCCGGTTCCTTTGGTTGCCTGGTCGAAAAATCTGGCGGCTCCGGTTGTGCTGTCTATGATGTTGCTATGCATCGGTTTACTGTTTTTCATTTGGTTTTCGATCTTCGACCGGAAACTGGATAAGAAAGAAGCTGAAAATCAGCCGGCGAATCAGGAAGAATTTAAGTTTAGCGATATTTTGGCCATTGTCCGGATAAAAGCGTTCTGGATAATTACCGCGCTGTGCGTGTTGTTTTATTCCGCCCTTTTCCCCTTTATCAAATATGCCACGATGCTGATTGTACAAAAATTCGGCGTTTCCGATGAATTTGCCGGTCTGATACCCGCCTTATTGCCCTTGTGCGCTTTGATTTTAACTCCTGTTTTCGGCAGCATGTACGACAGGAAAGGGAAAGGCGCTACGATTATGATTATCGGTTCGTCGATTCTGCTGGCCGTCCACCTGCTTTTTGCGGCGCCTTCCCTCAACAGTTTGTATTTAGCCGCCGGTTTGATATTGCTGTTGGGCATTTCTTTTTCCTTAGTTCCGTCTGCCATGTGGCCGTCGGTGGCCAAAATCATTCCGGAGCAGCGTGTCGGTACGGCTTATGCTATTACGTTTTGGGCACAAAACTGGGGAATTATGGGCGTTCCCACGCTGATAGGTTTCGTCTTGAACCGGTACTGCATCGTGGGAACAGAGCAGAAAATCGTCGATGGCGTTCCGCTCGAAGTAACGGCATATAGTTATACCCTTCCGATGCTGATATTTGCCTGCTTTGGCGCCTTGGCCATTTTGTTTTCCGTATGGTTGAAACGTGAAGATGCTAAAAAAGGATACGGATTAGAGAAACCCAATTTTGTTTGAAGTTTATTCTTTAGAAACCCGTAATCCGACGTCGGCGACGCCTTTCAATACATCTGCCCGCATCCCTTGTCGAAGGGTGTAGGTGTAGATTCCCGTATCCGGATATTGTACATTCAACTGATAAGGAAACGAATAGGAATAAAGGCTTATGCCTGAACCGTACCATTTTCCATAAGCGTCGGCCAAATCGGTACAAAGCGTATCTATGCGCGTACTGCCGGAAGGCGTTTGATATTCGATAAACAACCAGATATTGCGGAATGGGTAATGATCGTTATTGCGTAACTGAATCATTACGTGATAAGGAACAGTGGTATCGCGAACAGGTACTTCGAAGCGGATGGCCTCTTTCTTGTCCCACTCGGCGTTAGGAAAAGAGCGAAAATCCGAAAAGATTTCCGGTTGAGAACAGGTTGAGAGCAGTCCGCCAATGAACAGAAGCGCTAATTTCTTGATGTTCATATCAAAAAAACATTATTTCTTGTGAGCATTTTTCGGTTGATGCACAAACGCCCGCGGTTCGGAAAAGTTTCTCTGTTCCTGATTTTTGCGGTCGCGATTGTTCGGCTTTTTCTTCTTTTTTATGGGATCGAACCGCGTAACGCTTTCGTCCAGAATGTCCTGATATTCGCGTTTTGGTTGGTCCTCTTTCCCGTCGATATTCAGCGAAAAAGGCTTTTGTCCTTTTTTATTTTGAGAAATTACCTCATACGCCCGTTCGGATGAAATAGTTACTAAATTTGCTGCCAGATACTTATCAGTCGAATATTGCATTTGATTTTTGAAAATATCCGTTTTAAAATGATAATAAGTAGCGTCCTTCGTTTCCAATGGGATTTCGCGGGAAGGGAACCGGTTTTGCGCTTCCATATAAGCATTTACCTCGTAGTTAAGGCAACATTTCAGCTTGGCGCACTGTCCTGCCAACTTTTGCGGATTAAGGGAAATATCCTGTATCCGGGCGGCTCCGGTAGCTACGGAAACGAAGTTGCTCATCCATCCTGAGCAGCAGAGTTCGCGACCGCAAGGCCCGATACCGCCGATACGGCCGGCTTCCTGACGCGCTCCAATCTGCTTCATTTCGATACGGACTCTGAACGCTTCGGCCAAATCTTTGATCAACTGGCGGAAATCTACCCGTTCGTCGGCGATATAGTAAAAAATCGCTTTATTGCCGTCGCCTTGATATTCCACGTCGCCGATTTTCATTTGCAATCCGAGCGCTTCGGCGATTTTCCGGGAACGAATCATCGTCTGATGTTCTTTGGCTTTAGCTTCTTCGTATTTTTCAATGTCCAAAGGTTTGGCTTTGCGATAAACTCGCCGGATTTCGGCGTCCGGACGGACGCGATGTTTTTTCATCTGAAGCAGAACCAGTTGACCGGTCAGCGTAACTGTGCCGATATCGTGTCCCGGACTGGATTCGACGGCGACAATATCGCCTTTCGCTAAATCCAGTTTGTTGCTGTTGAGGAAGTAATCTTTCCGTGTATTTTTGAATTGTACTTCTACGAAATCGGTGGCTTGTTGCGCTTCGGGAATATCGCACAGCCAGTCGTAAGTATTGAGTTTATTCCGGTGTTTGCAGCATCCTTTGGCGTTGAGGCAACATTGACCGTGATATAATTGATAATCCATTATGTTTTTAATTTGAAAGTATAAGTTGCAAAATTACGATTTTTTCAGTAACACCGCAATTTTCATCGACAAATCGAAAAAAATCATTCGCGGATTGACGTTGGCCTCGACATGTCGTTCCGCCAAAGTCAGTTCTTCCATAAACTCGACCACGTTCGTCGCATTGACGTAAGGGGAAAAATTGATGGAAAACTCCGCTTCCTTGCGGTTCAGGTACGTGATTTCCGGCGTTTGCAGCCGGTAGAGGAAGTTTTCCCGTATCATCCGTTGCGCGTATGCGAAAAAAGCTTTTTGCCGATCGCGTCCCATAGCGGCGAATTCTTCGGATTTTAACTTCATATTCAGTATGTTTCGCGTCCACGAATTGCGCATGATGGAGATAAACAGATCCAGATAATCCTCGTTTTCGTTTGCCGTATTGATCAACCGGACGGCTTCGGAATAGCTCCCTCTGGCTAAGCGGACGAGCCATGGAACGTCTTCGTCCTGAACAGAATACGTTTCTTGCAAGGCGTTTGTCAGATCCCGATCGTCGATAGGCGGAACCGTCAAAGTTTGCGTCCGCGATCGAACGGTGGTAATAATTTTTTCCGGTTCTTCGGATACCAAGAGGAAGACCGTTCTTTCGGGCGGTTCTTCCAGCAGTTTCAGCAATTTATTGGCGGCCACTTCGTGCATTTTTTCCGGCAACCAAATAATCATGATTTTATAGTCCGATTCGTAGGCGCGGAGGTTCAGTTTCCGCAGGATTTCGTCGCTTTCCCGTGCATAAATCAAACCCTGGGCATTTTCCGCTGAAATCTTGTCCAGCCAATCGGAAAGCGTGCCGTAAGGCGTTTCCTTGACAAAGGCGCGCCATTCGGGCAAAAAATCGTCGCAAAAAGCCTCCTTACTACCTTTTTTATTGATAATGGGAAAAACGAAATGCAAATCAGGATGAAATAACTTATTAAGTTGCAAACAACTCGGACAAGCGCCGCAAGCGTCGTCCGGTTGCCGGTTCGTACAATGCAGGTAGCGCGCATAAGCCAGCGCCAAACTCAAAGTTCCGACGCCTTCTTGTCCGGAAAAGAGTTGTGCATGAGGAATAAATCCCTCGTTTACCGATTGGATGATGCGGCGTTTCAAATCATTTTGCCCGATGCAGTTTTTGAAGAACATCAATAGATTGCTTTTGCTATGCTGCGAACGCTGTCGGTAGCCATTAAGGTATAAAAATGCAGGCTGGGGACGCCTGCGTTGATTAACTCTTTACATTGCAGGATGCTCCATTCGACGCCTACCTGTTTAGCGTCCTCGTTGGTTTTGCATTTCCGCAATTCGTTAGCCAGCGTTTCCGGAATGTCCGAACGGAAGATCTTAGGCAAAACCGTAAGCTGGTCTATAAAAACAATGGGTTTGATACCCGGAATAATAGGAACCGTAATGCCTTCCTGCCGGCAACGGGCAACGAAGTCGAAGTATTTACGGTTATCGAAAAACATTTGAGTAACAGCGTATTCGGCGCCCAAGGCGATTTTTTGTTTCAGAAAATACAAATCCGATTCGAGGTTAGGCGCTTCTTCGTGTTTTTCGGGATAGCAGGCCACCCCGTAGGAAAAAGGCGTTTCCGGTTTTTCAAACGCATTGCCTTGCAAATCGATTCCTTGATTAAATCGGTTGACCTGGCCGATCAAATCCGTTGTGTGTTCGTAACATTTCGCCGGATCCGGTTGGTCTTTTTCCAATTGGCCGGTATCGCCCCGCAACAAGAGCAAATCGGTTACGCCTAAGTATTGCAAATCGATTAAAGCATATTCCGTTTCTTCGTTGGTAAACCCCTTGCAGATAATATGAGGCACTGCCGGAATTTTATATCGATTCTGAATAGCGCCGGCGATAGCAACCGTGCCCGGCCGCCTGCGGATATTGATTTTTTCCAACGATCCGTTGGATTTTTCCTTGTAAATACATTCGCTGTGGTGCGTGGTAATGTTAATGTATTTCGGGTCAAATTCCCGCAATTTATCAATGATCGTGCATACTTTAGAAAAATTGTTCCCTTTCAAAGGCGGTAAGATCTCGAATGAAAATGCAGTTTTTGAAGAGGTATTTAATAAATGAACGACACTCATGCTAATTTGTATTTATGCAAATATTGGGCAAAGTTACGTAAAGTTTTTGAAATTTTATTATCTTTGCCCGCTCAAAAAGAAAGAAGTTTATGGAAAAGAATCTCATAATAGTAGAATCGCCGGCGAAAGCTAAAACCATAGGGAATTTTTTAGGAAAAGATTATCATGTTCTGTCGAGCTATGGGCATATCCGCGACTTGAAAGACAAAGGTTTAAGCGTGGATGTAAACAATAATTTTAAGCCTGAATATGTTGTTTCGCCGGACAAGTCGGAAGTGGTTAAGAACCTGAAAAAGGCAGCCAAAGAAGCGCAAATGGTATGGCTCGCTTCCGATGAAGATCGCGAAGGAGAAGCCATTGCGTGGCACTTATATACCGTTTTGGGATTGAATGAAAACGACTCGAAACGCATTGTTTTTCACGAAATTACGAAGAGCGCCATCCTCAATGCCATCG
>JAITAH010000026.1 GCA_031284225.1 Dysgonamonadaceae bacterium
ATTTTGCCTTTTACATGGTCGTTTAGTCCCAATACAACGGTAACCAGCGAACGGCTCTCAATGGTTCCCCAGACCACAGGATTTACTCTTACTATTCCTGCGGGCGCGATACAGTTGACGGGCGTTACAACACAAAATGCCGCGAGTATTTCGTTTACCAACGCGCTGGAGGCGGGTAAAAGATACACGATAAGCGTAAAACTTGTAAAAATGATTTATACGAAGTTTGCTTCGAGCAATATTTACTGGGATGACAGTGATGCGGATCCTACTAAACATAAACTTACGTTTAAACCTTACAGTAACCGTCCGGATACGGTTCCCGAAAACAACTATCAGGGAGTATTTTTCAAATGGGGTTCATTGATAGGCGCTTCGCCGGCAGGTTATCTCAATTCGAGTTTTAACCAAACGGATATTGTTTATGTTCCTTCCTATAATTCAGGTATTTCTTCAACATGGAGCGCCACCACTGGTTATGTGTGGAGGGACATCCTTAATCCAACGGGAGAAGACAGTAAAACTCATACTGATCGGAACAATAATTGGGTGATTCTTCCTGCCCAGAACGATCCTGTTGATGATTGGACGACTGCTCTTACCGGCGATATATGCCAATACATTTCAAAGACCCAGGGTATGGTTGATGGTATTGGTAACGCATTGTATCGTTTACCGACGTCGAATGAGTTTGGTTCGGATGAAACCGACAATACATGGAGTGGTAATAAGAATGGATGGTCGAGAGTGGATGGTCCTAATGGTAACGCCACTTCGGGTTCCTGGAATCAGAATTATGAACATCCCGATGCCACAGGTAAACGCACTACGATTCGTTCCGGAGCTTTCTATGGTCCTACGGCTAACTTCTTCCCCGCGTCTGGGGGACGTAACAACACAATTGGGAACATGCTCAATGTGGGCAACTCCGGCTACTACTGGAGTGGATCGGTGAACTGTACATCCAATGAGGTCGATTACAACTTGGGCTTCTCCAATGTGGACATCAACCCTTTCGCCAGCAATGCTCGTTATAACGGCTTCCCTGTCCGCTGCGTTCTTCAATAACGGAACGCCATTTGTTTTCGCTCATTCGATTATCAAAAATATCAACTGAATAACTAACTTAAAATGAATATCGGATATAATCCTCCATCAGGGAAACCGGCGGTGTTAGATAAAATTCTGCGGGTAGAATGAAATGCGATCAACGTTGCTCTGTTGTTCTGAGCAATGTTGTTTTGCTATTCCGAACAATGTTGTTCAATTTAAAATACCCGGCAGGGTATTCCCTGTCAATAGAAAAGACACATAAACCGGCTACGCCGTAGGCGTTTCACGTCCGGATTGTTGCGGGCTTTGCCCTCGCCATTTGAGCTTGCGAAAAATCAATCCGGTTCAATACCGATGATTCCCGATTTTGGAAACATTCAGCCTCCTCAATACCTCTATCGTTCCTACATCTGAAAAAAATATTGTCGAACGCTGCGCACCGCCATTTTGCCTTTTTATGATAAAGCTGCCGACTGCACAAAATTCAAATATTTCCGAATCTTGAAAGCGGTAAAATATCCGAAGAACCGTTTTTTGAAAGCTTCCGGCGTGCGGGTGTGCCGATTGATTTCGGCGATCTTCTCAAGAAAATGTTCTTCCGTCAGAAACTTGCGGGTATGGACGGGTAAATCTCGCAAAAGTTCTTCCACCGCTGGCGCTTCCTGTCGAAAGAAGGAGCCGGTTTTGTCGAACAGATTTTTCAATTCGGTAAAGGCTTCGGGCGGGTATGGCGGTTGGCAAAACTGTTTTTCATTCACCATTTTGGCGATGGCAGGGCCGGTTCCGAAAGGAACGCGGTCGGAAATCCGGGCGGCAGGATAGACGCAGGTATCGGCAATAAATTGCGTATTCCCCAGAGGAAAAACTTTCTGAAGAAAATAAAAATCCTCGCCGGCCTGTTGTTTTCCCATCCCGCCCGCTTGCCGGTAGGTTTGAGCGGTAACGGCAAACGCCGAGCCGATGGTATAATAAGGATAGGGATAACCGGTAGCTTCCAGCGCCGATCGGTAGTCGCGCAAATAGGCTTCGTAACATTCGGTCGCTTTTCGGAGATCGTCGTTTTCCGGCAAATGTTCCACCGGATGATGAAATTCGATGGTCGCCGATTTCAACCGGTATTGTCGGAAGCGGCGGTATATCTCGGTCAGATAATTTTCGGCCACCGTACAGTCTGCGTCCAAGCTCACTACAATGCCTTGGGGGCGGTTTTCGGATTCAAATTGAGCGGCCGCCCTGTCCATGCCTGTTTTGCGGGGCAGTCCGGCGCCGGTTTGATGGCCGGGCAAATCTTCAACCATCCGGGGAGTCAGCCGTAAATCGGGCGTCGGGCGCGTTTGGGCAAACGCCATCAACGCCTCGTAAGTTTGATGGTTGAATAGCCGGATCGGTTCCGGCGTTATCCGGTAAGAATTGATGATTACGATAATTTCCACACCGCAAGCGGGGCGCCGGCAAGCCCACAGGCTTTGCAGGGTTTGAATAATTTCCGGTTCGTTGTAACACGGAATGACGATTCGGATTTCGACGGGCAACGGCATTTTCCGGGATTTAGGGCAAAAGTAAGAAAAATCGGCGGATTTTTTTTGATTATCATTTGACCGGTTACGTTTTTTTCCGTATCATTGATGAAGTTTTTGCAAGTCATGGAACAGGAAAACATACAGGAATGGATTGTTCGCAGCAGACAAGGCGATACAAAAGCGTTCGAAAAGCTGGTTGTCGCATTTCAACCGCTTGTGTTTCGACTGTCGTTCCGCTTGCTGTGCAACGACGACGACGCTAAAGATATGGTGCAGGAGGTTTTTGTCAAAGTATGGCTACAATTGGACAAGTACAATCCCCGGTACCGTTTTTCGACATGGGTGTATAAAATTGCCTGCAATAGCTGCCGCGACCGGCTCCGTTCCCTGCGGCATGCGCCGGAACCGGTGGGAACCTCGTTCGACGGAAAGAATATCGCCGCTTCGGACAATGTAGAAACGGCTCTCATCAACCGCGAATTGAAGGAACTGATTTTATATTTTACCGGCGGGCTGCCTCCCAAACAGAAAATAGTCTTCACGTTGAGCGATCTGGAAGATATGGAGCCGGACGAGATAGAACAAATCACCGGATGGTCGGCCGGACGGATCAAAAGCAATCTGCACCTGGCGCGAAAGTACATCAAAAGTAAAATAGACGCAATAACATTATAAATCATGGAAAGTAAGAAAATCGCCTGCGAAGAACTAATTAATTATCTACGGAGCGTTGCGCCGGCGCCCGATCGTCCGGAAGAACTGACGCAACGCATTATCGCACGAATCGAACGGATGGAGAAGAATAAACGCAAACGTATCGTCGTGCGCGTTACAGGATGGTTGTCGGGAGTCGCTGCCGGCTTGCTGCTTGGTCTGCTGTTGTTCGAAACCGTTCAGCCGGCGCTTGTCCGCTCGTCCGGCGACAAAGTGGCGATGCAAACCGAAATAACCGTTAACATGGAATGCCGTAAAACGGATATTGCCGAAAGAATGAAAGAAAAATTGGAACGAAAGAGCAGAAAAGAACAAATCTATTCCGCCTGTTTAAGTAAACTGTCCGCTCCTGCGAAAGAATAATCTGAAAAACACAAGTCATGAAAACGAAAAATAAAATGTTCCATGCAATGGTCGCCGGAATACTGATGTGCGGCCTGACATCCTGCTTCACCCGCTACCGGGTGGCGACAACCATCCATTCCGACGGTTCCTGCCTGCGGGAAATCTATGCCCGGGGCGATTCGGCGTTTTTAGCCGGCGACTTGTCCCGCAATCCCTACCTGTTTTCGCTCGATTCGTCGTGGCAGATTACGTTGCCGGATACCGCCGGACAGCCCGAAAGATATAACGTAAAAATCGGTAAAACCTTCCGTACCGTTGCGGCGCTTTCCACCGGCTTGCAGGTGGAAGAACGTTTTCGCCCGCTGGCCGTTCCGGAGGAAACCCTGCATAAACGTTTCCGGTGGTTTTATACTTATTATACTTTCAAAGCGTCGTATCCCGGCATTTCCGAAAAAATACCGGTAGCGATTGACCGATATATGAACCGGGACGAACAGAAACTGTGGTTTCAGGGTGATTTTTCGACCTGTTCGGGGATGACCGGATGGGAAGTAAAAGAAAAAATGGACGAGATTGAAACCCATTTTTATCAATGGTATGCAAGAAACATTTACGAAGCGTACATCGAAGCCGTTTGCAGAAATGAGGCCGGCTGTCCGTATCTTTCCCAACTGTCGGCGGTAAAAGACGCGCTGTTTGAAACAAAATGGGGAAAAGCCGAATTGAATGACAGTCTGTTGTCCCCCGAAGAAATATACCGGATGCTTGACGAATCTTTCCACACCGGTTGGTTTTCGGATTACTATGAAGCTCGGAAACAGGCTATCGAAGATCTGTGCGCCGCACGTATGCAGGAAGACTTACTGTCGAAAGAAATTGAATACCGGTTGACGATTCCGGGAAAGCTTGTCTGTACCAATGCGCCGCTTATTCATCAAGATACCTTGACGTGGAACATCACCGCTCTGCGGCTGATACCGGGCGACTACGAACTGACAGCCACCTCCCGTACCTTTCATCCGTGGGCGGTTGCCGTGGTTGCTTTTCTCGCGGCCTTGTCCGTATATTGCCTGATTCGGGTAAAAAAATATAGGAACGGCGTATAAATTTCCAGGGTCAACGCACGAAAATATACTTGTATCGATTTCCTGACGCAAAGTTAATATTTTCGTGCGTTGACCCCTGATTGATTTTCGGGTGATTAAAAGGAAGCCATTGCTCCTGTTTATTCAATAAATTTCACCTTACTTATATCGCGTGGACGAGCTTCCGGAGCTTCATCTTTATAACCCAAAGCTACTGCAAAAATCACTTCGTGCGATTCGGGTAAATCGAGCGCTGTCATAATGTCTTTCGCATCCGGATGAGTAGGGATTCCTCCCATGTTACCTAAGACGACCGTTCCCAAATCCATGGCTTCTGCCATCAGCAAGATGTTCTGGGTGAGGAAACCGCAGTCGGCGCTGCTGATTCCACTGTGTTTATCTTTTGCAATGGCAATCAGCGTGGGCGCTCCGTATGAGAAGTTCGGATTGATGGCACGGATTTTTTCCATGAGTACGGGATTTTGAATAACCCTTACTTGCCACGACTGGCCGTTGCCGGCGCTGGGCGCATTGATGGCGCACTGAATAATAGTGTCTAACTGCGCTCTCGAAACCGGTTCGGGCTTATAAGCGCGTATGCTCCGGCGACTCAAAATGTTTTCATACACAATTTGTGCTTTGCTTAATTGGGAACTTGCCGATTCGGCAACCGGTTTCGTACACGAAACAAATGCAGCCGCAAGGGCTACTGTTACTAATAGTTTTCTACATTTTTCCATTTTTCTTTATTTTTAGGATTGTTTTGCAAACATCGGTAAAATTAAAACAATTCAGGATGAAAAACTATCAAAAAGGGTTTGTTCTTTGACATATTTTAAAAAATAACAAAATGAATCCGAATTTTATATATAATATTGTGGTGTGAATAATTGTAAAAATGAAGTTAATAGAATACTTTCGCCAATGGTTGTCGAAGTCCGATAGGCGGATTGCCGTTTCATCCCTCCTTGCCTCGTTAGGCGAATTGGAAAAGGAAACAGCTCTATCGGAACACGGGAAGAAAATGC
The DNA here is from genome assembly GCA_031284225.1 of Dysgonamonadaceae bacterium. The sequence continues at coordinate 5,746 of JAITAH010000026.1, forward strand.
TTGCCGTGGCTTTGGTAAATGCCGACAGGTTGGAAGAACTTTTATTGCATAAACGACCGTCCGGACAAGCGGAATACTGTTTGCAGGACTTGCCGGTAGCCGTTCCGGCAAATGCTGCCAGACTTAAAGAGACTCTGTTGATAGCGGAGGAAAACAACCATCAGTCGGAATTCCTCAGTGAAAATCTTTCGGAGGATTTTTTGGTAACTTGCGTCGATAATGGATCCAAAGCCTTGGAACTTGCCCGGGAAATTAATCCCGATATCATCATTGCCAACGCCTTCATGGAGGGTTTGAGCGGATACGAATTGTGCCGTGTTCTGAAATCGTCCGTCGAAACCAGCCATATTCCCATTTTGTTGTTATCGGCCTTGAACGATAAGGAAAACATTATTTTTGGCTTGGAAGCGGGAGCGAACGACTATATCGTTAAACCGTTCGATTCCGATATATTGAAGGCGCGGATACGGAATATCTTGCAAAGCCGGGAACAATTGCGTAAAACCGTCTGCTCGCCCGATACCCGAATCGAAGAAACCAGTTATACCAGCGAGCTGGATATTGAATTTCTCGATAAGGCCATCCATATCATAGAAACGGAAATTACTAACCCCGAATTTTCTATCCGCGAGTTTTGTAGCCTGCTGGCTATGAGTCGTACTTCGGTGTATAACAAATTAAAATCATTGACGGGACAGGCTCCTAACGATTTTATTCGCATCCTCCGGCTGAACAGGGCGAAGGAATTTCTGGAATCGGGGAAATATACGGTTTCCGAAGTATCGTACAGGGTGGGATTTACCGATCCGAAGTATTTCAGTACGAGTTTTAAGAAGCAATTCGGCGTCAGTCCGAGTAAGATTGATAAATGACAGCCTTCGAACCTTTTTTGTTAAAGATTAAACCTCGATAAGAGGAATTGTACATAATATTGCACTGTAAAACGAAATAAAAATATGGAAACATATCTGGGCTTGGATTTGGGCGGAACCAAATTGCTGATCGGCGAACTGGACAGTAATGGAAATATATTAAAATATAAGAAATACGATTCGGGCTTCTTCAACCAGCAATCGGCATTAGAGGTCATTAAAAAATCGCTGGACGATTATATAAAGACGGTGGGATGGAACGAAAACCCTCCTGTGGCAATGGGCGCAGGCCTGATTGGCCGCGTCGATCCGGGAAAAGGCATCTGGTTGCAAATCGATCCCAGCCGAACGCAGCCGATTCCCCTGGCCAAAGAGTTATTTGACCTTTACGGCATCCCTTGTCGCATCGACAACGATGTAAAAAGCGCTACGCGTGCCGAACGCTATTTCGGCTTCGGCCAGATTTCGAAGAATTTCATTTATATTAATGTAGGAACCGGAATCGCCGCCGGCTTTGTCGTCAACGGAAGGCAGATACGGGGCAGCCATTTCAATGCCGGCGAAGTTGGGCATACACAGGTGGGCGTCAACGTAGGAATCCTGTGCGGATGCGGACGGATGGATTGTGTGGAAAAAATTGCTTCGGGCATCGGCTTCGACGCCTGCGCCCGATTGCTGAAAGACCGCTACGAATCCCAGCTCCATATTCCTGAAAGTCCGGAAGAACGGGTACTGGTAAAAGAAATATTTACGCTGAGCGAAAAAGGCGATCCGCTTTGTGTACATCTGGTGGAAAATGCCTCGCAGGCGCTGGCCAACCTGATTATGAATCTGGTGCGGGTGAGCGATCCTGATACGGTGGTTTTGGGTGGCGGATTGGTCTCGGATGGCTTTCTGCATACCAAATTGTTGGCCAAACTGAACCCGGTTACGATTCGCTTTGTGAAAAATGGGGTGGTAATTACCAAACTGAATCCCGACTTTATCGGTTTGCTGGGCGCCGGAGCAGTAGCCATGAACGTATAAGCGCTGGAATAATGAAAATAACGATTGCTAAAAACGAAACGGAATTTGATACGATCGCTGCCTGGCGGATTGTTGCGGAAATACTTTCGCATCCGAAAGCAGTTATCGGACTATCGACCGGGCAGACTACGATCAACATGCACCGGAGGGTAGGGGAGATCTATCGGCAATATCCGTTCGACGTATCGGGCATTACCCTCTTTGGAGTGGACGAAATAACCCATGTCCCGCGTGAATATTTCGGCGCTTGCTATGCTATGCTGAAAACGCAAATCGTTGATGCACTTGGACTTTCTGAACCTGAATTTCTGATGCCTCCGACTTTTAGCGACAATTTTGAACGGGAATGCCGGCAATACGAAGCGGAGCTGGAAGCGAGGGGCGGCGTCGATTTACAATTCCTGGGACTGGGTAAAAACGGACATTTGGGTTTTAACCAGCCGGGTACGCCGTTTGAAAGCCTTACGTGGATTTCCAAGATGGACAGCGCCTTGGAAGCCCGTATCCGGAGAGAAACCCATACGCCTCCCGAACGGGAATTGGGCGGATTTACATTGGGAATTAAAAATATCATGCAATCCCGCAAGATTATTTTAGCAGCCAAAGGCAGCGAGAAAGCGGAAATTGTCCGCGAAATGCTGTTTGGACCGGTAGTTACCGATGTGCCGGCATCCGTTTTGCAACTTCACCCCCATTGCGAGTTTTTGTTGGATGCCGATGCGGCGAAATATATAAAAATACATCATTGACAAACAATAAATAGTAATAAATTTAATAGATAATCACTTTAAATGTAATTCTTATGACACGAGAGCATGTTGTACTTTGCACGAAACGGAATGTTTCTGTGCAATCGAGGGGGGCTACATACGCCTATACGGGCCCTCACTCCCAATCCGGAGCAAAGGCTCGATCCTGTCCAATGTTGATCCCCAACGCTGGATATAGTCGAAGCTTGACATTGCCCACAGAAAAGATGCACACCGCCGTCGGAGAGACAAACATTCGTTCACTCGGATGGTTGATACTTTGTTCTCTTCTATTCGCCTTTGTTTTTTCTTGTAACGATCATCAAAATTCGGAAAAACCCTATGATTCGTCTAAGCCGGTTACCGTAAATTCATTTTTTCCGGATTCGGGTGGAATGGCGTCAAAAGTAATCATACAGGGATCCAATTTTGGAAACGACGCCGAAGCAGTTAAAGTCTATTTCAATCAAAAACAGGCAGCTGTTATAACGTCCTCCGGCGACATACTGTATGTTCTGGTACCCCGTCAGCCCGGCGAAGATTGCACCGTATCGGTGGTAGTAGGAAAAGATTCTGTAGTATTTGATAAAACATTCAAATATAAGACTTCCATAGTAGTTACTACCGTGGCCAGCAAACCCAATTCGTTGGGCGACGACGATTATATCTACGACGGCGCCTTGGCCGAAGTTGCCTATGGATGGATCGACTATCTGGTCGTGGACAAGGAAAACAACTTGTTTATCAACCAGTCATGGCCACCCCGTATTATTTTCATCAACGAAGAGCAAAACCGTTCTACGGTAGCTTTCGGACCTCACCCCGAAACCTGGTGGCAGTCGTTCTCCCAGCCCACCATTGATGGCGAAGGGAGCGTAGTGTATTTCCCTGATGAAGGAAACGACTGGAATGGCCCGAATCGCGAAAATTTCTATGTTCTTGATCCGGGAACACAGTGGGCGGCCTCTATTCGCCAGATGATCCACCCCTCCGAAGCAGACCAGGCGTCCGGCGTGAAAGATTTCTATGTAACTAATAAAGACGCCTTTGCATTCAATCCCGCCGACGGTTCGATTTGGACCCGCTCGCGCGAAAGCGGACAAATGATACGTTTCCACGCCAAAACACGGAAAGGCGAAGCCATAGAAAACGGTATCATGCCCGGCTCCGAAAGCAAAATGGTATTTCACCCGAAAGAAAAAAATATCATGTATATATCTTATACGCAAAGGAACTGTATCTTTACCTACAATGTAGAAACCCACGAACATACGCTGTTTGCCGGCAAACAAGGCGTGCAGGGCTGGCGCGATGGAACCCGCTTGGAAGCCGAATTTAGCCATCCCGAACAAATTACATTCGATGCCGAAGGCAATCTTTATATAGCAGATGCAGGTAATCATGTGATTCGTAAAATTGAGACAAACGGATTGGTAAGCACCGTAATCGGTATCGGCGGAACCTCCGGATATCAGGACGGAAATCCGGAAGAGGCCTTGTTAAATTCGCCGTCGGGGGTTGCCGTGAATTTGGATGGCGATATCTACATCGGCGACAATGGAAACAAATGTATCCGTAAACTGTCAATTCAATAACCTCAAAAGAAAGTAAATATGAAACGAGGCATGATTTGTGTTCAATCATCCAAGCCCATGATACTAAAAATCATGTTAGTTTCATACGACTATTAAAAAATAAATTATTTACTTATGAAATCACTCAAAATAGCTATGCTTTTGTTGATGTTTAGTATCCCTGCGATCGCTCAGCAAAATGCAATTTTTAAAATGGAAGGCACAGTGTACGACGAAACGGGTAATTCTGCAATCAGCGCCAGTGTGTATTTAAAAAATCGTCCCGGGATAGGAACAACCACCGATTTGGATGGAAAATTTGCATTAGACGCTCAAAAGAACGATATCATCGTCGTTCAGTACCTGGGTTACGAAAATACCGAATATTTGGTAACCGGCGAAGAAAAGAATATAGAAATCAAATTGAAAGTCAATGCACAACAGATGGACGAATTAGTCGTTACGGCCTTGGGAAACCAGCAACGGAAACTAAGTGTAGTCGGGGCTATCTCTACTATCAATACCGATGAACTTCAGGTGCCAGCCACTTCGCTTTCCAATATTATCGGCGGACGACTTCCGGGCGTTATCACCATGCAAACCAGCGGAGAACCCGGAAAAAACATATCCGAATTTTGGATTCGCGGTATCGGCACTTTCGGCGCCAACAGTAGCGCACTCGTACTGATCGACGGTTTAGAAGGTGATTTGAATTCCATAGACCCTGCCGACATCGAAAGTTTTTCTATCCTGAAAGATGCTTCGGCCACAGCCGTCTATGGAGTACGAGGCGCAAACGGTGTTGTGTTGATTACTACCAAACGTGGTCTGGAAGAACGCTTGCAAATTACCGCTCGCGCTAATTTCACTGTTTCTTCCCTGCACAACAAGATGCCCCGCTACCTGGGAGCTTACGATTACGCCCTGCTGGCCAACGAAGCCAGAGAAGTGCGGGGCGATACCCCGCTTCTCAACGACATGGAACTCTACCTGATTCAAAACCATTTGGATTCGGATTTATATCCCGATATTAACTGGCAAAAAGAAATACTCAGGGAAACGTCCTTGCAACAAACCTACTACGTAAGCGCACGCGGAGGAGGACCGATTGCCCGTTATTTCCTGAGTTTAGGCGCCTCCGTCGAAGATGCGGCGTATAAACAGGATAAAAGTAGCATTTACAGTAGTCGTGTAGGCTACAATACGTACAATTACCGGGCTAATCTCGATATTAATCTAACCCAGACCACCAAAGTCTATTTCGGCGCCGACGGTTATTTGTCGATAAAAGACGAACCCGGTATGGCGAATACGGATTATATCTGGTTGGCACAGTCGTTGTTAACGCCTATCACCGTACCCAAGATGTATTCTTCGGGTCACTTTCCAGCCTATGGTCCCAACGACTCGTACTCTCCTTACGTCATGTTGAATTATACAGGTATGTCGAAAAACGAAGATTTAAGGAGCAAAGTTACTTTGGCCATCGATCAGGATTTGTCCATGATTATCAACGGTTTGAAACTGAAACTCCAAGGCGCGTACGATAACAACGCCGTTTTCTATGAGGTTCGGTCTATTTTACCGGAAATGTATGCGGCCATCGGGCGAACTCCGGTCGGCGATCTTATTCTGAGTAAACGCGTAAACAGACAGGCTGCCAGATATAACTATAACCTGAGCCGCTATCGAAAATACCATTTCGAAAGTAATCTGAATTACGAAAAAGTATTGAAAGAACATCGCTTCAGTGGGCTGGTCTATTACTACATGAGCGATCAGCAGAATACGGCCGATTTCGACGGCAGTAGTATGGGCGCCATTCCTTTACGCTATCAGGGGATATCCAGCCGATTGACTTACGGATTTCGCGATACTTACATGATTGATTTCAATTTCGGATACACCGGATCGGAAAACTTCCAGCCCGGCAAGCAATTTGGTTTCTTTCCCTCGGTAGCCGTCGGTTGGATACCTACCGGATATGAATTTGTAACCAAAGCCTTGCCGTGGTTGAACTTCCTGAAATTCAGAGCATCCTATGGTTCGGTCGGAAACGACAGGATTACAGATAAACGTTTTCCTTATCTGACCATAGTCAATGAAAATGCGGCAGGCGCCTGGGGCGGAAGTTCTTCGGGCATATCCGAACAATATGTCGGCGCCGATAATCTGGTTTGGGAAAAAGCCATCAAATCCGACTTGGGTATAGAGGGACGCCTGTTTCACGATCACCTGAGCCTTACGGTCGATTTCTTCAACGACCAGCGCGACGGTATTTTTCGGCAACGGCAACAAATTCCCGATTATGTAGGCGTGGTAAACATGCCGTTTGGTAATGTCGGAAAAATGAGAAGCTACGGAAGCGACGGTAATATCGCTTATACTCAAAATATTGGTAAAGACTTGTCTTTTACGATTCGGGGAAATTATACCTATTCCAAAAATATCATTCAACACATGGAACAGGCGAACCCTAAATATCCCTACCAATCGGCCGATAATATGCCTTACAATTATATCGACGGTTACATAGCGCTCGGTCTCTTCAAAGATATGGACGATATTCTCTACAGTCCTGTTCAGACATTCGGAAGCTATATGCCGGGCGACATCAAGTACAAGGATGTAAATGGCGACGGCAAGATCGATTCGGACGATCGGACGCCTCTATCCTACAATACCTATCCGCTGATAATGTATGGATTTGGCGGTGAATTTAAGTATAAAAATATAACTTTAGGCGTCTTGTTCAAAGGTACCGGAAAAACGGATTATTTCCATGTAGGCTATGCTTCCGCCTATGGGTATTATCCTTTCTATGGAGGCGAAACCGGTAACATTCTCGATATTGTAGCCGATCCGGCGAACCGTTGGATACCGAAGGAGTATGCCGAAGCACACGGAATAGATCCCGCTTTGGCGGAAAATTCAACGGCTAAATTTCCCCGCCTGCAATACGGGAACAACAATAATAATACGCAATTATCAACCTGGTGGAAGGGCGATTCACGGTATCTGAGACTTCAGGAAGTAACCTTGAACTACAACCTGAGAAAAGACTTCCTGAAAAAGGCAGGACTGAGTTCGATTGATTTTCAGCTGGTAGGTTCCAATTTATTTGTATGGGACAAGGTAGGGATATTTGATCCTGAACAGGCTTGGCAAAACGGGCATGCCTATCCGATACCAGCTCGTTATACATTACAGATTTATCTTAATTTTTAAAATCCAAAAGATATGAAACATTTGAAATATACAGTTATACTGCTGTTCACACTCATTTTAACCTGTTCTTGCGATTATTTATCTGTTGATAAATATTTCGACGAAACATTGCGTTACGATTCCGTATTTTCAAACAAACTGAACATTGAAAAATATGTATGGGGAACGGCCGCCATGCTGCCCGATCCCGGCGCTTTCTGGGGAAATAATTTCACACCCGGCGTTTTTGCCTGCGACGAAGCCATGATTATCGGACCTTTGGGCGAATACAACGGAATGAATTACGTATTAGGCGCTGTCAGCCCCGATAACACTATCTTCTATTACTCCGTATGGCAAACGATGTACAAGGTAATACGTAAAGCCAATACCATATTGGCACGAATAGATGAAGTGCCGGATTTGACTTCGTTCGAAAAAATGGAATTGATAGGCTATGCCTATATGCTACGCGCTTATGCTTATTATCTGATTTTGATGGATTACGGGCCTGTGGTTATTTTGGGCGACGATGTGTTCGAAACCAACCGCGAACCGGAATACTACGACCGCTATCGCGCTACTTACGACGAATCGGTCGATTATATCTGTGGAGAATTTGAGAATGCCGCCAAATATCTGCCCACGCAGGTGGCGGCAGCCTATTTCGGACGTCCGACCAAGGGCGCTGCTTACGCTATGATCGCCCGCTTGCGCCTTCAACAGGCGAGTCCGCTTTACAACGGGGGAACGGCTGCCCACACGTATTTTGGAGACTGGACGCGAAGCGTGGATGGCAAACACTATGTATCGCAGATGTATAGCGAAGAAAAATGGGCGATAGCCGCCGCTGCTGCAAAGCGGGTAATCAATATGGGGCGTTATGTATTGCATACCGTACCGACCGATCCTACGTTGAACGATGCAATTGAATTGCCTGCTAATGTGCCGGATACCGATTTTCCCAATGGCGCTGGAGGAATTGACCCATTCCGGTCTTATTCCGATATGTTTACCGGCGAAGTGCTGATGCAGCGCAATTCCGAAGTGATCTGGGGGACGTCCTCGCCAAGCATCCTGAACTATACGCGACACTCTTTTCCTTACAATACTATGGGTGGTTGGAATCAGACGGCGGTCAACCAGAAAATCATCGACGCCTATTATATGGCGGATGGAGGAACGGTGAGCGAACCGGGGCCTTACTTCCAATACAATACAGTAGGAACGTCCGATATGGTATTCTCTGGATATACGCTTAAAAACATTGTGCATCCGATGTTTGTGAACCGCGAAATGCGTTTCTATGCCAGCATCGGATTTAGCGGGCGCTATTGGGCGGCCAGTTCGACTACCGAAAGCAACCGGAAAGAAATGGTTATCAACTATAACTATTCGGGCAATGGCGGTATTGGCGTCTTGAGTGGCGGAAGCGCTCCCGAACATTATCCGGTAACCGGCTATGTGGTTACAAAATATATTCATTCGGACGACGCATGGGCTGGAACCGGTTATCAGCAAATGCCGAAATCTTTCCCGATTATACGGTATGCCGAAATTTTGCTTTCTTACGTAGAAGCTATGAATCACTTGACTCAATCCTACACGCTTACCGATGAGGAAAGCGGAACAAGTATTACCGTATCACGCGATGTGGAGGATATGGCCAAGTATTTCAATCAGATTCATTACAGGGTGGGGCTTCCCGGACTGAATAGCGCTCAGTTGGCTTCGGTAAGCGAAATGCAGAAAATCATCGAAAAAGAACGGATGATTGAACTGGCATTTGAAAACCGGCGTTATTACGATGTTCGTCGCTGGGGTATTTACGAAGAAAGCGAAAACGAACGCTGGATGGGGCTGGATATGTTTTCCGATCCGCCTTCATTTTTCAGTATTGTGCCTGTTGATCATGTCCGAGCACGTAGCCGTGTGGTAAACAAGCGAATGGTATTGTTGCCGCTCAGTCGGTCGGAAGTGAGAAAAGCGCCGTCGCTGGATCAAAATCCGGGTTGGGGCGATTAATTTACGGAATTAAACAATTTCAATCTAAATAATATGAAGCAATATATTCAATTTATAGCAGTGTGTCTATTGGCGTCTGGTCTAGGAAGTTTTTACGGGTGCAACGAAGATGCGGTATTTGAAAAGGAACAGTACGAAAAAATCTTGTGCCTCCTCAGTGATGACGATCATCTGTTTACGGTTATTCATTCGCTGGACGAAGACGTAACCACAGGTAATTTTTCTGTCATTATAGGTGGTAGTCAACATTTTGAAGAAGATGTTACCGTCGAATTTGAACCGGAAACGGAGTTGTTGGAGCAATATAACAAGAAAAACTTC
>JAITAH010000056.1 GCA_031284225.1 Dysgonamonadaceae bacterium
ATCGCATGGCTTTTGATGGTGATGCCGCGTTCGCGTTCCAGATCCATATCGTCCAGCACTTGCGCCTGCAAGTCTTTCCCCTGAACGGTTTGAGTATATTCCAGTAAACGGTCGGCCAGCGTGCTTTTACCGTGGTCGATATGAGCGATAATACAAAAATTCCGAATATATTGTTGCATGATGGATATAAAACAGGACGCAAAGATAGTCAGAAGAAAGGAAATATACAAAATGCTTTTTTCGAATAACGTACAATTAATTAAGCATACTATTTGATAATTCAAAGAATTAGGATTAACTTTGCAGGCTCAAAAAACAGGTAATACTAAATTAATACACAGTAAAAATGAATATTACACTTAAAAACGCCGATCCGGTCAATGCAACAATTACCATTGCCATCAGCAAAGAAGACTATCAACCGAAAGTGGAAAAGGCGCTGAATGACGTTCGCAGAAATATCGTGATCGATGGCTTCCGCAAAGGAAACGCTCCCAAATCACGCATCCAGGCCATGTATGGCAAATCGGTATTTGTCGATGAAATTGACAAGCTGGTTTCCGATCTGTTGAATAACTACATTCAGGAAAACACGTTAAATATATTGGGCGAGCCGCTGCCGAGCGACCAGGAACAGGCGCCGCTGGATTTCGACCATCAAGAAGATTACGAATTTGTTTTCGATGTGGCATTCGCGCCGAAAATAGATATTAAACTGACAAAGGCCGACCAACTGCCCTACTATACGGTTACCGTATCGGACGATATGATTAATAATCAAATCGAAAAGTACAAAACGCATTACGGCGTCTATGATTCGGTCGAACCGGTCGAACCGGTCGAACCGAAAGACTTGGTGAAAGGCGTACTGGTCGAACAAAACGGAACCCTCGAAAACGACGACGCCATGTTGATGCCGTCGTTCATCAAAAACGAAGTGGCACAAGCTTCTTTTATCGGCGCAAAACTCGGCGACGTCATCACTTTCAATCCCTACTCCGCTTACGAAGGCGATAAAGCGGAATTGGCTTCCTTCCTGAACATAAAAAAGGAGGAAGTAAGCGCTCACCAAGGAGATTTCACATTTACTATTCAGGAAATATCCCGTCACAAACCAGCGGAACTCGGACAGGAACTGTATGACGAACTCTACGAACCGGGAACCGTAATCTCCGAAGAAGCCTTCAAAACAAAAATCCAGGAACATCTGACCAAACAATTCATGCCGCAAAGCGATTACAAATTTAGCCTCGATATTAAAAAAGCGCTGGACGAAAAGGCAAAAGATATTCAATTTCCCGACAAATTTTTGAAACGTTGGTTAGTCGCTTCCGGTACCAAACCGCAGCAATCGATAGAAGAAGATTATCCGGGTATTCTGGCCGATTTGAAATTCCATTTGATTAGAAAACAATTCATTAAAGAATACGACCTCAAAATAACCAAAGAAGATATCGAACAGCAGGCCACCGCCGTAGCCCGTGTACAGTTTGCTCAATACGGCATCAACAACGCGCCCGCCTCCCTGTTGGAAAACTACGTGCAGGATTTACTCAAAAAGCAGGAAACCGTTCGCAACCTTTTCGACCAGGCAATGGAAAACAAGTTAATTGCGATGCTGAAAGAACAGGTTACCTTGCAACCAAAAGAAGTAACCCTGGAAGAATTTGAAAAATTATTTGAAAAATAAGAATGAATGCGATGGAAGAATTTAAAAAGTACGCATCCAAACACTTAGGAATGAGCAGTTTGGTCTTGGACGATGTGATTAAGGCGCAACGGGAATACTTGAATCCCTATATTTTGGAAGAACGCCAAATGAACGTTACCCAATTGGACGTTTTTTCCCGTTTGATGATGGACCGGATTATCTTTCTCGGCACACAAATCGACGATTATACCGCTAATACGCTGCAAGCCCAGTTATTGTATTTAGATACGGCCGATCCAGGCAAAGACATTTCTATCTACATCAACTCCCCGGGCGGCTCGGTTTACGCCGGTTACGGAATTTACGATACCATGCAATTCGTATCCAGCAAAGTAGCCACCATTTGTACCGGGATGGCGGCGTCGATGGCAGCCGTACTCTTAGTCGCCGGCGAAAAAGGCAAACGATCGGCATTGAAACATTCGCGCGTGATGATTCATCAACCGTTGGGCGGCGTGCAAGGACAAGCCTCCGACATCGAAATCACTGCTCGTGAAATACTGAAAATCAAAGAAGAAATCTATACGATCATCGCCGACCACTCCGGTCAACCTTACGAAAAAGTATTGAAAGACGGCGATCGCGATTTCTGGATGAATGCGGAAGAAGCGCTGGCTTACGGTATGATCGATCAAATTTTGACGAAAAAATAATGGCGAAAAATTCACTCAAACACTGTAATTTCTGCGGGCGGACGGAAACGCACGTTAATATGCTGATCACAGGAATGGAGGGTTTCATTTGCGACGAATGTGCCGAACAGGCGCATAAAATTGTTCAAGACGCCAATCTGGCTCCGGCAAACCATCCTATTAAATTTTCCCTTTCCCCGGACGAATTTCCCCGCCCCAAAGAAATCAAAACATTTCTCGACCAGTACGTTATCGGTCAGGACGACGCTAAACGCTATTTGTCGGTGGCCGTTTACAACCATTACAAACGCTTGATGCAAAAAGAAACCAAAGATGAGGTGGAAATCGAAAAATCCAACATCATCCTGGTGGGCGCCACAGGAACCGGAAAAACCTTGCTGGCAAAAACCATCGCCCGACTGTTGAAAGTACCGTTCACCATCGTCGATGCCACGGTATTGACCGAAGCAGGATACGTAGGCGAAGATATTGAAAGCATCTTAACCCGGCTGCTTCAAGTAGCCGATTATAAAGTAGAACAAGCCGAACGAGGCATCGTATTCATCGACGAAATAGATAAAATCGCCCGGAAAGGCGATAATCCTTCCATTACCCGCGACGTAAGCGGCGAAGGCGTTCAGCAAGGCCTTTTGAAACTGCTGGAAGGATCGGTAGTCAATGTCCCTCCTCAGGGCGGACGGAAACATCCCGACCAGAAAATGATTCCGGTCAATACAAAAGACATTCTTTTTATCTGCGGCGGCGCTTTCGACGGCATCGAACGGAAAATAGCTCAACGCTTGAACACGCAGGTAGTCGGTTTTATTGCCAGCAAAGAAAGCCAATCCATCGACCGCAACAACCTGATGCAGTACATTGCCCCGCAAGATTTGAAAACGTTCGGCCTGATTCCGGAAATTATCGGCCGACTGCCCATCCTCACCTATCTGAATCCCTTGGACAGAACAGCGTTACGGAACATTTTGACCGAACCTAAAAATTCGATTATCAAACAATACATCAAAATATTTGCAATGGACAACGTTCAGCTGCATTTCGACCTCGAAGTGTTGGACTACATCGTGGATAAAGCGATCGAATTTAAATTAGGCGCTCGCGGACTGCGTTCTATAACGGAAGATATTATGGTAGATGCAATGTTTGAAATTCCTTCTTCCAACGTAAAAGAATTGTATATTACGCCGGATTATGCCAAAGAACGGGTCGAAAAAACCGATTACCAACGGGCTGCCGGGTAATATTGAAAAAAAACGCATAATTTTTTCAAAAAAAATCGTAAATTGTTTGTATTATTTCAATGCAATAATATACCTTTGTTACAAGGAATAATTTATTGAAAACAATGGCAAAAGCAGATTTTCTAACGGAAGAGTTGCAAAGACATTTTGGATTCGGCGCCTTTAAAGGGAATCAAGAAGCGATCATCCGAAATGTCCTGGCCGGCAATGACACATTTGTCTTAATGCCAACCGGCGGCGGGAAATCCTTGTGCTATCAACTTCCTTCTCTCTTGATGAAAGGCACTGCCATAATAATTTCCCCGCTTATCGCTTTGATGAAAAACCAGGTGGACTCTATGCGTCATTTCAGTGAAGATGACGGAGTGGCGCATTTCATCAATTCCTCCTTAAACAAAACAGCGATCGATCAGGTAAAAGACGATATTAAACAAGGAAAAACCAAATTATTGTATGTCGCTCCGGAATCCCTGACCAAAGAAGAAAACATCGAATTTCTACGACAAGTTCCCGTTTCGTTTTATGCTGTGGACGAAGCCCACTGTATTTCCGAATGGGGACACGATTTTCGTCCCGAATATCGCCGGATACGACCGATTATTAACGAAATAGCGCCTCGTCCTTTGATTGCGCTGACGGCTACGGCCACGCCCAAAGTGCAACACGATATTCAGAAAAATCTGGGCATGATGCACACACAGGTATTCAAATCGTCGTTTAACCGGCCGAATCTGTATTACGAAGTCCGCCAAAAAGACAAAGAAGTGGACCGGGAAATTGTTAAATTTGTGAAGAACAATGCGGGAAAATCCGGCATTATCTATTGCCTTTCCCGGAAAAAAGTAGAAGACTTTGCGGAAATCTTGCGAGCCAACAACATCAACGCTTTAGCTTATCATGCCGGCATGGATTCGCAAGTTCGTTCCGTTAATCAGGATAAATTCCTGATGGAAGAAGTGGAAGTAATTGTCGCTACTATTGCATTCGGAATGGGAATCGACAAACCCGATGTGCGATACGTTATTCACTACGACATCCCCAAGAGCTTAGAAGGCTACTATCAGGAAACCGGACGGGCCGGACGGGATGGCGGCGAAGGTAAATGTGTCGTTTTTTACACAAATAAAGATTTAAATAAACTGGAAAAATTCATGCAAGGCAAACCCATTTCCGAACAGGAAATAGGCAAGCAATTGCTGGAAGAAACACGCGCCTACGCGGAAACATCTATCTGCCGCCGGAAAGTCCTGTTGCATTATTTCGGTGAAGAATATAATGAAGACAACTGTGGAAATTGTGATAATTGTTTAAACCCTAAAAAACAAGTGGAAGCAAAAGAATTACTAATGTCGGTTTTAGAAACCGTCGAAATCCTGAATAACAAATTCAAGGCAGACCACATCATTAACATCTTGCAAGGAAAAAAGACTTCTGAAATTCTTTCGTACGAACACGATGAACTGGAAATGTTTGGAACCGGCGAAGCGGAAGACGAAAAAACCTGGAATACGGTTATTCGTCAGGCCCTGATATCTTGCTATCTGGAGAAAGACATCGAAAATTACGGATTGTTGAAAATCACTCCCGCAGGAAAGCAATATTTGGAGCATCCTACTTCGTTTAAAATCGCGAGAGACAACGATTTTGACGATGACAACGGCGTAGAAGAAACGCCGCTTAGAGGAGGCGCCTCCTGCGCTGTCGATCCGGCGCTCTACTCCATCATGAAAGATCTGAGGAAGAAACTTTCTAAAAAATGGGAAGTTCCGCCGTATGTTATCTTTCAAGATCCGTCGCTGGAAGCCATGGCTACCACTTACCCCATTACTATCGAAGAATTGCAAAACATTCCGGGAGTGGGAGCCGGCAAAGCCAAACGTTACGGACAGGAATTTATTGAAGTCATTAAACGACACGTAACGGAAAACGAAATCGAACGTCCCGAAGACCTTCGCGTACGCACGGTAGCCAACCGATCTAAACTGAAAGTGTCGATCGTGCAAAGCATCGACCGAAAAGTGGCGCTGGACGATCTCGCCATAACCAAAGGATTAGAATTTAACGAATTGCTGGACGAAATCGAAGCCATTGTCTATTCGGGAACAAAAATCAATATCGACTATTTCCTGAACGAAATCATGGATGAAGACCACATTGAAGATATCTATTCCTACTTCAAAGAATCGGAAACCGACGAACTGGAAGCTGCCATCAAAGAATTGAGCAGCGACGACTATACGGAAGAAGAAATCCGTCTGGTACGAATCAAATTCATTTCGGAAATGGCGAATTGATTATAATTAAATCGAAAGCGTCCGCAACGTATTCAACAAATCCCGGTTAATCGGCTTATCATTTTTAATGGCCTTGGAAAACGGCACATAAACAATGTTGTCGTTTTGAATACCAATCATGACATTACGCTGATCTTCCATCAAAGCGTCGATAGCGGCGGCGCCCATCCGGCTGGCCAGGATGCGATCGACAGCCGTAGGCGAACCGCCGCGCTGCAAATGTCCCAGAATAGTAACCCGCACATCGTATTGCGGATATTCTTTCTTGACCCGCTCGGCCATGCCCATCGCGCCGCCGGTTACTTCGCTTTCCGCAACCAGAACGATACTGCTGTTTTTGGATTTCCGGAAACCGTGTTTAATTAGTTCTTCCAGCTGATCGACTTCCGTCCATATTTCCGGAATAATGGCCGCTTCGGCGCCGGAAGCAACGGCGCCGTTCAGCGCTAAGAAACCGGCGTCGCGTCCCATGACTTCGATAAAGAACAGGCGATCGTGCGAAGTAGCCGTATCGCGGATTTTATCTACCGCCTGCATAATGGTATTTAAAGCGGTGTCGTAACCGATGGTGGTATCGGTTCCAAAAAGGTCGTTATCAATCGTTCCCGGCAAACCGACTACCGGAAAATTGTATTCCTGAGCGAAGATGCGCGCGCCGGTCAGCGTACCGTCGCCGCCGATGACTACCAATGCATCAATTCCTTCGTTTTGAATGGTTTCATAGGCTTTTTGCCGGCCTTCCGGTTCGCGAAATTCCAAGCAGCGGGCGGTTTTCAGGATAGTCCCCCCCTGTTGGATAATATTGCTGACATTATTGGTTTTGAACGGAACAATTTCACCGGTAAGCAGGCCGCGATAGCCTCGATAAATCCCTTTGACTTCCATACCGTTGTAGATTGCGGCTCGGGTAACCGAACGGATGGCTGCATTCATACCCGGAGCATCGCCTCCGGAAGTGAGAATCCCGATACATTTAATATCTGCCATAATGGTCTATTAAAAAACGCTGCAAAGGTAATGATTTTTTCGATGAAAAACCAGAAGCGTATCCGGCTGAACGTCCGGTAACGGGAACGAAATCCGCTTCCGCGCATTTGATTAAGTTTAATTATTAAACTATATGTAAATATAATACTAATATAATTTAAATATTATACTTATAGTTTAATGTCAAAAAGCTTTGGCAATTACAAAATTTACAATTATCTTTATCGCCGATAATAGATAACTCTGAAAAATGCAAACGTCCAATGAAATAACGTTGGGGCATGTCCCAAGCAGTGATTTTTTTCTTTCTTCAGTTGCATTTATTAATTGAACTTACGCCGGACAAGTGATTGGCTTTCATAATTTGTTATCTTTGTATTCGTAAATAACTCATTAAATATTAAATACAATTATATCATGAAAAAAATGTTACTGAGAGCGATTTTATTCGCTGCTATTATGGTTGCCGCTGTATTACACACGACGGCTCAAGGCGTCTATGGCGATGCACAGCTATTTAAAATGGTGTACGCTGATGGAAATCCATGGAGTACTCCGGCTCACGAAATCACGAAAGGAGAATATTCGATTAACGTACAAGGCATTAGTTCGGATTCGCCCTCCCGTTCCGGAAATTTTACCACAGTTAATAACACGACTTCTATTTCTTCGGTTTCATTTATCGGAGCCGTCAAATGCCGTTCCGTAGAAATTTCGGAAATGGGCAGTTTGGGCGAAATCACATTAGCCATTCAGAATGGAAGCAGCGGCAACCCCGCTTTATTGGAAGTGCATATTTACG
>JAITAH010000154.1 GCA_031284225.1 Dysgonamonadaceae bacterium
CCGTATTCAACGCTTGCGTAACCACATCGTTGGAAGGTATCAGCATAGTGGCAGTTAGCGATTCCGACATGATATCGAATCCTTTGGCCGCAAAATAGGGATTGGTAACGGTAAATACCGAGTCATACACGGTACTGCCCGTATTATCCACGCCGATGGGAATACTTGCCGCTTTGTTGAATGTGTTTTCGTTGCGGGAAAGTATCATTTCGCGGAAAATGGAATAATCGTCTTCGAGTCCCGAAATGATTTCGTACAGCGATTTTGGAGAATCGATATAGGAATCAAGTTCGTAAACATAGGCGTTTTTTGTTTGCGTTATGCGAACCACTTTCCTGTCGTTGAAAGCGATGTCGTATTCCTTATCCATATTCTTGACTTTCGATACGTTGAGATATTTGCCGTTCCACATCATCACGCGCAATCCGTCGGACAAATTTGCCGGAGATATGGCTACGTCCGATATATGCGATTTGGCCAAATAAGGCATGTCGTCGGCATAAACGGTTTCCGTGCCGTTTCCAATCACGAGGATAGTAAACAGTTGGTCTTTTTCATTCATTTCCCTGATGACTCCCGTTTCTTCAAACAGCTTGTACATCGAACTGAGCGATTGCTCCGATTTCAGATAATCCACTGCGGAGAGGTTTACAATCGTTACATTATCGTTGTTCACAACCTGTTCCTCCTGTGCATAATGGGAATCCCATTCATTGGAGCAGGCATAAAGGCCGCCTGCAACAATTATAGCTGATAATATAAATTTTATTGTTTTCATACGTAAATAATTTATTCTTTTATGATTTGTATGGAACTTGGATGATTTAATAAAAATCGTGCATCGTTTCATGCAAGTATTTATTATTCGTTAATTAATAATCGGTTCAAATAACAAGTAATCCAATTGGATACGGAATTTAGACTGCGAGCTTGCAGTAGGATCCATGACCACTATTTTAAACGTGTGCGAGGCTGTTTTTTCAAATTCCAGTTCGTCGTATAACACAACGTTATACAAGTCCAGAGTATTTGCGGAAACAGTCGTATAAGGCGAAGCGGTTATTTTGTTTTCGCCGTCGAAAGAGAATTGCATTTGTCCGCCGTTGCTGCCGCTGGTTTGCGTCCGGATAAAATCCATGGTTGTCGCGTAGCAGAAATAAAGGGTTGCTTTATATTTGCCTTTGATGAGCGCCGGAGTTTGCATTGAAATAGAACCCATATAACCGATATTGAGAATCAGCTGATCTTTATTCAAACATTTCGTCCAGTTGCTGCTTGCTTTCACCGTAAAATAATCGACATAATTGTACGATTCGAGCGTAGCGGGGCCGGTGGGGCCTATTTCTACGGTATAACACGGCAAGCTGGTAATTTCCGTACGGTATTCGGTACTTGACGTTTCAGTCTGATAAGTCTGTCCCTCTGTTCCGTTCGACTTGATGTAAGAGGCAATTTCAGGATAATTGCAGAAATCGAAATAAACGATAACGGGAATTTCCGATTCCCAGATAGGCAAATAGCCGTCTATCCGGTGCAAGACGCCGTTTTTTGCCTGCACATCGGAAACATCCTCTACAAACTGCGCCACGATTTCGCTGCCGCCGGCATAGTTGATATAAATCAGATTGTCGTCTTCCTGCGAAATTTCCATAACGGCGTCGGCCATAGTTCCCCACAACCGTTTTTTTCCGCCGTTTTCAAATTTGTATAAATCATAAATGGAATAATTGCCTTTAATGATATGGTAGGCTACATAACGGAAGAGTTCGTTTTCCGGATTATGGTAATCGTTGTCAGCGCCCAGTTTGGCAACCAGATCGGTTAGGGATGCAATACCCGCATTCCGGAAAACTTCGTCTGAAACAGCCAAGACCGTATAATCCCGTTTCCGTGTCAAGGTACTGCCGTTGGGCTGTTTAATTACATCGTAAATGATATTCAGGCTGTCGCCCCAGGCCGTAACGTCGAGAGCTTCCTTGAATATCCCGTAAGCGCCGGCTTCGCTGATGCGTTCGTAAGCCGTTTCTATCAGGGGACTTAATACGGCGTTCAGTACATAAACAAAACCGTTTGAAACTTGTATGGCCGTTTCCGTCACCCTTGCTTCCTTGTTGATATAAATAGAGTTAAATCCTCCGCCTTCGGAAGAATTTTCATCAAAAGTTACCGTCAGGTAATCGTCCGAAAGGGTTCGTTTGTCTAATTTTCCGCCCGCGATAAATTCATCCAAAGAGATAGAGTCGCCGATAATGTGATAGCAAGCCAGATTGTAGGCATATTCTTTTCCGAGTTCCTCAATGGAACTAACGCCTTTCCGTTTGTAAAACGCCAATACGGCTTCGTTATCAGGAACAAATACGGTAAACGACTGGGTTGCCTGATTCACAGCGTTGAACAAATCCGCGAATTTCAATAGAGCTATCCATTCCGAAAAATCGTCTGTCCTCGTTTCCAAATAAGTGGAAACCGGATTCACGTCGTATATCTGGTAGGTGGAATTGGCGTAGGGATCGTTGCACGACCACACCGCAACCAGCGATACCAAAACCGGCAAAATTAATTTTTTCATGTATTTCATGATCCTCTTATTTATTTATTTGTAACTTGATAATAAGAATTCTGTACCAATAAGTCATTTACTTCAATTTCCGATTGGGAAATAGGTAAATACCAAGCATATTCATTCTTCAGTACCGAACGGAGCCAAGTGTCGTTTGCTGAAGAATTATTGTCCGTAATCATTTCGATAAATTTCGACTTGTATTTATAATTTCGACTTTTTCCGAAACGCAGCAGGTCGTACCAGCGTTTTCCTTCGCCGGCCAGTTCGATATCACGCTCATTCAGCAGGACTTCCAGCATAGCCAATTCGTCCGTTTCTTCCAGGCTGACGTCTAAATCGTTCAGATAGGAACGGTTGCGTATCTTGTTCATGATTTCCAAGGCTTCCGGCCATGAAGATTGTCCTTTCCAAATCAGGGCTTCCGCTTTCATCAGCATAACGTCGGCCATGCGATAGATAATGTAATTGGCGTCGGAACTTGTTCTCGCCGCCGTAAGCATCCCTATCCCCTGCCCCTGGTATTTCCATATACAGTGGATTTCCGATCCTTCGGCGGGAATTGCATAAGCGCCCCACAACGTTCGGATAGGCGTTTTTCCTTCCTGTATAACTTCGCGCGTTTCAGCTTCCAAACGCTCAATCATGGCGGGCGAATACTGATATTGGGCGTCGGTAGCTACCGTAAAATAATTGGACGGGCTTCCCTTGGTTGTTCCGTAAGTAGCATTATCCCAATTAAATTCAAAGATCGATTCGTTGCTGTTTCCCGGATAAAAAATGGTGAACCACTGTTCGGGAATCAGCATGAACACAGGCCGCCAGGTGGCTGTTGCATTTATCAGCAAATCGGCGTAAATGATACTGTTGTCGTAATCTTCCGACCACAGGCAAACATCGGCCATTAATGCGTAAAACGCCCATTTGCTAACTCTCCCTTTGTTTGCGCCTATCCATGCGTCATCGTCGTAAAATTCTTTGGCGGCATTTGAATCCAGCGCCGTTTTAATATCCGCTTTAATTTGCGCAATGATGGTTTCTTCCGTTGATTTGGCTATTTTATACGGCGCGGAATCATCAACATAAGGTTCGATAACCAAAGGAACTTCCTTAAAGTTGCGAACCAGATAGAAATACATTAGCGCCCGCATGAAATAAGCTTCCGTCTGGTGCGATTTCATAGCCGCTTCCGAATAGGTTTCATCTATTGCCTGTACTGCCGGCGCATATTTGATTACAGAATTAGCCATATTGATTACCTGATAAAACACATTCCATTTGCAAAGCGAAGAAGATGCGGTTAACTGGAAATTCTGTATTTTCATATTTTCCAGCGTGCGGGAATCCAAAATGGAAGCTCCGCGCAGTTCGCCCCATTCTATCAGTTGCGGCGTTGTGGCGCACATATAGTAATAGCCGGAAGCAAGCATGGCTTCCACGTCTTCTTTCGCTTTCCAGTAATCGGCTGTCACCTGTTCGTTTTTTGGCAATATATCGAGCCATTCATTGCATCCGCTTATCAAGAGGCAGCTGGCAAATATACATATATAAACTATTTTTTTCATACGTGAATAATTTGTTTTTTTAATGGTCGTATGAAACTCGCATGATTTTTTTATCATGGACTTGGGTGATTTGACAAAAATCAGGCTTCGTTTCATATTAATTCTTTAAAAATTTAAGTTAATACCGCCGGCAAATCGGATGGGACATGGCGTATTCGCATTGTCTTTGGCCAAAGCGGTCGCTTTGCTCGGAATGGAAACTTCCGGGTCTTGCCCCGTATATTTTGTCCATGTGAATAAATCATATCCTGTTACGAACACATTCATTTTACTGAATCCCCATTTTCTACTGATTTTTGTGGGAACAGCATAAGTCAGCGACAGAGATTTCAGGCGCAGATAGGAAGCGTCTTCCACAAAGCGGTCGGATCCGAGGTAATTGAAACCTTCGTTGAACAGGGCGCGGGGAATATCCGTATAGTCGCCTTCGTTTCGCCAGCGACGTAATACGGCCGTACTCTGGTTGTTAGAATTATACATCGCTTCGTTGGACATGCGCACGCTGTTGATCACTTTCTGTCCGAAACGGCCATGGAAAAATCCATTCAGCGTAAACTGCTTATATTTTACGGAAAGCCCGGCACCGCCAATAAGAATCGGCATGTAATTGCCGAGGTAAACAATGTCGTATTCATTTATTACGCCATCGTGATTGACGTCTTCATATTTGGCGTCGCCGGGAAAAACGGTAGCCGTTCCGTTCTGCATCACGATAGGATTTCCCATTACATCGTTCATGACATTCCCGTCTTTGTCGCGGGCATAAGTCGCTTCTTTGTTCTGGTAAACTCCCTGATAGCGATAGCCGTAGAACGAACCGAGCGGACGATCGGCTTCCACGCGGATGGCGTATTCGCCGTTTTTAAAGGTGTAATTTTCCTGATTCATGTTTTCGGGCAATTCAGTAACTTCGTTGATATTGCGGCTAAAATTGACATAAGCGCCTATTCGCCAGTCTTTTTGCTGATACAAAACAACATCGGTGCGAAATTCCCAACCTTTGTTATTCAGTTTTCCCGAATTAAAATATTTAATTGTTGCATAACCGGTTGTTGTGGGAATCTCTACGTCTTTCTGCAACAAGTCTTTTACATATTTCTGGTAATAATCGAATGTAAACCGAAGATTTCCTTTAAAAAAGCCCATGTCCAATCCTAAATTATATTCCGTAGAAGTTTCCCATTTCAGTTTGTCTAACTGCATACGGACGGGGTAAATGGCAGGCATGTCCATGTATTCGCCCAGCGAACTAAACGCTCCAAGGTAAATGGAAGCTCCATCGGGCGCTTTTCCGCTTTGTCCCCAGGATAGGCGAAGTTTGGCCTCTTCCAGCCATTCTTCGGTATTCGCCAGCCAAGGTTCGTTTTGCGCGTTCCATGAAAAACCTACGGTTGGAAAATATCCCATCCGGTTTGCCTTGCCCATGGCCGAATTGCCCTCCATCGTCAGAGAAGACTGTACAACATAGCGATTTAGTAGCGCATAGTTCAATAAAGCGATTCCCGAAACGCTACGCACTTCCGATTCGCCCGAACCGATTCCTTCCACCGAACTGCCGATGATAGGATCGGAAAGTCCCGACGAAGCATTGCCCGAAGTGGTACTCGTATAAGCCGATTTTTGCGTTTGTGAAGTTCTTATCAAAGCCGTAGCAATCAACTGGTGTTTTCGTTCGTTTCGCAAGATATATTGCAATTTATTTTCCGTTTGCAGAGCCATTTGGTCGGAAAGCGCATCGGTACTCTGGTTGGCGAATTTGTCTGTCCAAACGACTCCCGTAGCCGATTGAGGCAGGAATTTGCGGTTTTTGGTCGTCCGCATGTCGATAGATGCCCATGCCTTGTAAATTAATCCCTGTAATATTGTATAATCCATGCGGAACGTAATTTTTCCCGTGCGCGGTATCGAATTGTTGTAACTTTCGTAAGCCATAGCCACCGGATTATAGTTCTTTTTATCGCCGCCACTGAAAGCTCCTTCAAAATCATTGGTTTGATAGGAAAAATACTGCGACGTGCGGTTACCGTTTTCATCTATCCAGTAAGGCGATTTGTTCGGCATTTTGCGGAAAGCTTCCGATCGCATGTTTCCCGCCCAGTCGGATTTTTTATCGGATTGCGAATAAGAAAAGTCTGCGCCGAAATTCAAATTATTGGAAAACTGGTAACTGATGGTCAAAGCCGTATTCAGTCGTTTCAGCGAAGTTCCGATGGTTGTTCCGTCTTCCGACAAGTAACCCAGAGAAAATCGGTAAGTTGCTTTTTCCCCGCCGCCACTCATCGAAAAGTTGTTGTCGGTGGTAGTTGCCACTTGGCGTACTTCGTCGAGCCAGTCGGTATTTTGATTGTATTCTTTGAAATAGTTCCAGTTGGGACTGTACCCTATTTCGGGCGTATTATACAAAAGCGTCAGATAATAATTGGACGAATTATTCATACCTATGTAGTTGGCGCTATTCCAGATAGCTTCCTGTATCATTGCGGTGTACTGGTCGCCGTTCAGCATAGGAATGGTTCTGGGTTCGGTTTTCAGAGAGAATTTTGAGGAGAACGAAAAATTGGTTCTTCCGCTTGCTCCTTTTTTGGTTGTAATCACCAAAACGCCGTTTGAGCCTTTCGTACCCCAGATAGCTGTGGCGGATGCATCTTTTAACACTTCTACCGTTTCGATGTCGGTAGGAGCAATATTCAACAGCGCTCCCAAATCTTCATTGTTGGCTGTTGAAAAGTCAAAATCCTCATCAATATCGGTAGCATAAGGAACGCCGTCAATAACAATCAAAGGTTCAGCCGAAGCGTTCAGTGTGCTGGTGCCACGGATGCGGA
The DNA here is from genome assembly GCA_031284225.1 of Dysgonamonadaceae bacterium. Next base: position 6,951 of record JAITAH010000154.1, read on the forward strand.
TAGAACTGCGGGCGCCTGGGTCGCCACCGCCGAGAATGATATCCACGCCGCCGAGCCGTCCCTGTAAAGCCTCTTCGATAGAGCTTACCGGCGCTACTTCCACTATTTCGTCTATTTTTAGTTTTTGGGTTGCCGTTACCGCCTCCTGGTGGCTAATACCCATGTCGTTCCGTTCGATTCGCCGTGTGCTGATAACAACTTCCGAAAGTTCCCTGTCGCTTGCTTCCATCCTTACGTCCACTGTTTTCTGGCCGGTATATTGGATTTTTTTGGTTTTCATGCCCACATACGAGTAAACCAGAGTTAAATCTTTCTCATCGGCAGGTATTGGTAATTTGTAATTACCGTCCACATCGGAAACCGTACCGCCGAGCGAGCGATTTTGGGCGTTTACGACGCTGATATTCACCCCGATAACCGCTTCTACCTGTTTGTTTACCAATTCGGTAACCCGGCCTGACACTATTTGCGCCTGCGCAAACATTTCATTTGCTCCCAACAGAAGCAATGACATTATTATATATCTAACTATTTTCATCATCTTTTATATTCGCTTTTTCAAAAAGTTGCGTTAATTAAATGAAAACATCCGTCGCGGAAAGCAAAGGGGAAATAATCGTATTGCGGATTGATATTTGCTCTCACGCCGCTTCCTTCCGACTCTACGCTTAAAATTCCTCCGGAGTCGGTATAATTCAGTTTATTACCGTTAGGAGCCGTATAAACGCCGCTCTTGAATGACGAACCCGGATAGGGATAGTTTGTAAACACGTTTTCGATGGAACGCACAAAATACGACATCAGATAGTTCCGCAGTTGCTCGGTATTCGACGGGATACTTCCAGCAGCCGCTCTGATGGCCTCGTTTGTCGGGATAAACGCCACAAAACGGGATCCGAACAAGAAGGGAATAGTCGTTTCGTTGACCATACCGGCTCGTTTCAGTAACTGTACAAATTCATAATAGGGATAACGAGAATCGTTACAAACGGCCAGAGCATAAATCAGCCCGTCGGTCTCTTCTGCGCGGAACAGGCCGTTGTTGCTTTCGTATTCGTAGGCGCGGCCGTTACTCCAAGCATTTCCGTTATCGGTAAGTTCGCGGAAAGGCATAAATGGCGTGCCCGTATAATCGGGGTTGAGCAGGTCGTTGAAAAAGGCGTTGCTCGTGATAGCGCCGTTTTTTATATACCAGTAATTGAAAGCCGATTGCGTTGTGCAAACCTGCGTTCCGTTCGATTGCAATTCCGTTTTGCCGAGCAGGGTGTGCATATTGACAATGGCTTGCATTTTGTTGGCGCTCAAGGTAGCCAAACCGTCTGCGGTTTCTTCTTCCAGCACATTACCCGTCGTGTAGGAGTTCAAAAAGATGTTGCTTTCATTCATGATGCTGTCGGTCGGAATCAGCATTGTAAATTCCGAATTGTTGGACACATAAGCGTTCAGCAATCCCGATCCGTCCAGCATATATAAATATCCGGTACGGTTTTTATCTCTGAACGAAGGACCTACAACCGATGCAAACAAAGGCGGCGTATCTATTTCGTCCATACCGTAGAAATTTCCGTTGACGCATATCGCTTTTTCTGTAACTTTCGCCGGATCGAAGTTGAAAAGAACGCCGTAGCTGTTTTTTATCTTTCCGGTAGTTATTTCTTCCGGAAACACGATAGAACCGTTATAGACAAACTGGTTCATCAGGTGATTCATGACTAACGGATCGATGCTCCACAGGGATTCGTATCCGCCTTTTTCCCAAAATCTTTCGAAGAAAGCGTTTATCGCTCTGTTCGACGGAGCAAACACGCTGTAAGATCTGGAAGCTAATGTGCTTACATGCTGATAGGAAGCTACCGGCCATTCCATAGCGATGGGTGGCAAAGAAGTTCCGTGCGAATGGAAATACAACGAATCGGCGCCTATCGTTTTCCCGTAATCGCTTGACAGGGTTGCATCATAGACGTAAACGCTATAATTATCGTATAAATTGAAGAAATCCGAATAATCGTCACGTTTTTCCAGTTCCGTATAAATTGTTTCGAGCGGAGACAACACTCTGTCTATCGTGTAGATATATCCATTGTCGGCAATTATTCCGTACTCTTTTACAGAGGCGTTTGATACATTAAACCCGTCATCGCCCGTCCAGACGGAATTAGGATAAAAATATTCGTAATTCGCTTTGGCGTCAATGTCTTTGGTAGCGAAAAAGCGATAAGAGAACACGGGAAGGAAGCGTTCCAAATGATAAACCATCACATGTTTGCCTGTTTGGCGGTCGATTTCGAGCGTAACCGCATTTGCGCTCCGCGTCCTGAATTTGTAATACAGGCCGGCATTCACCTCTTTGTTCTCGTCTGTAGCTCCATCGCCTTCGGGACGAAAATTCTCCATTCGCTCCTTATTATAAGAATAATACAGCAAATGGAATCCGATCAGTTTACTCAATTCATCCGGATTCAACTCGCTGATGGCGGAATAACCGTTTTCGCTCAGATACTTCGAAAAGGCGGCATCGTCGGGCGCCATTACAGTGAGGATACTTTTGCCTTCCAGCATCGACCTGTAGCCGGCAAGTTCTGCGCCTTCCAGAAAAATCGAGAAGTTACCCTCGGCTTCCAATACTTGCCAAGCGCTTCCTTTCAACCATTCGGGCGTTTTGTAATGTTCGTCCATCCGGTCTTCGCAAGCGCAAAAACAGAAAGCGGCGAACAACAAGGCACATATTGTCTTCACTAATGTTGTGTTTTTCATACGCAAATAATTTATTTTAAGTCGTATGAAACTCATATAATTTTTATTATCATTGACTTGAGTGATATAACAAAAATCATGCTTCGTTTCATACGTATATTAATTCATCTATCAATTTTATTGGTAATATTCGGGAAATTCCAGTGAAAAAGTATAATTTTCAATGTTAGCATATCCATTGGAAGCAATTTCCGTGGCGTCGGCAGGATCGTCTTTGTCCAATCCCCACTTGATTTCAAACACATCCGGCATCCCATCGTTGTCCGTATCCAAAGGTTTTTCGCCCGATGCAATACGTCCGGGGCCTGCCAAAGGAAATTGCTCAGCTTTCGTTTCATTCCTGATAATGGTTCCTTTTGTACCCAAAGAGGTCAATTCTTCTATCAGATAAGCGTCAACTTCGTCTCGCGTCGGAAGGCTTGCCCCTACATTCCTTACAATCCAATCGTAAGCGCTCTGCGCCGAACTTATCCCTGCTATTGCGGGATGCAACGGAGAGCGTTCTGCGAGAAAAGTCGGACTGCCGCTGCAAGTTTCGTCCCAATTAGATTGGGTAATTTCGATGCCGTTCAATACGCCATCTTTGTTTTTATCGTAATAATTACCGGTTAAATAAGTCTTAAACAATGCATTACCTCCTGTAAACGGGCGCGTTGGGCTTACATGGCTGAACACTATTGCGCCTGTGCCATCGTCCATCCAGTTACCGCCGTCGCCAACGATAAAATAATTGTTTTCGATCGTTGTTTCGGAAGGGCCTTCCGATTCGCCTCCCATATTATAGGCGGCGCCGTTTCCCCAGTTGTAAAGCACATTGTTTACAAATTGATTAAGACCTTTCACCTTGGGATTCCTGGTTTTATTGTCGATGTAAAGATTGCGGTAAATGGTTACGCCTTCCGTTTCGGAGGTCTGAATCAAACCGCCGCAGGAGTGATTTTGCAATCCCTGACCGATAATAGAATTTTGAATGGTAATGTTGTGCGGCCTTACGCCCTTTCCGTCGCTGTTGACGGAAAAATTTTCATCTTTTCCCCAAGTGATGGAACAATGGTCGAAAATAATATCCGAACCGTTAGCAATTCCGCAAGCGTCAGCCTGTTTGGAATAGCCTGCTCCCATACGTATGCGCAGGTAACGGACAATTGTATTGTTTGCGCCGGAAGCAGAAACACGTCCGCCGTAAAGTACGACGCCATCGCCGGGCGCTGTTTGTCCAAGAATGGTTTGATTGCTTTTCAATACAACCGGATCGGCGCCCAGCCGGATAATGCCAGCTACATCAAACACAATAATACGGTATGATTTGCTTACCGCATCGCGAAACGATCCTTTTCCCGCATCATTCAAATTAGTAACATGGTAAATTTCACCATTTGCGCGGCCGCCTGTCGCTTTCCGTCCATATCCCTCAGCGCCGGGGAAAGCGAAAGCCTCGCCGGAGAAAAAGGGAAATTTGGGCGTTTTATTACCGGAAGAACCGGAATCATTGTCTATCTCATCAGAATCGTCGGCCGCAACATTGGTTGGCGGCACAGGATTCAAATCCTTAATGCCATCATTATCCATACATGCGTAGAATGATAACGGCATAAAAAATAACATAAAAAAGACCCAAAACTTTTTTCTGTAAACATTCTGTTTTTTCATAATATATAAAAATTTATTTTTTTTACTGTAAATTCAAGTATTTTCTATATATTTACCCCGCAAAGTTATGCTTAAAATATTTTAACAATAAGGATATTTGTTTTTTTATATGGATTTTTGTACACAATTATCATGAAAAAACTATATTTATTGATTTTCATGTTCCTTTTCGCTTTCTTTCCGGCATATACGCTTGATGGATTGCGATTTGAAAGCATTACCAATAAAAATGGTTTGTCGAACAACACTGTCCGCCGCATTATGCAGGACAGCAGGGGATTTATGTGGATCAGCACAAGCAACGGCCTGAATCGCTACGATGGAGGGGAATTTGTGGTAATGTACCCTCAATTTGGCGTTTTGTCGCTTACCGAAAGCAAAATCAGGAACACGGTGGAAGACGCTAACGGGCATATCTGGGTACATTCCAACTCGCGTATAGTGGATTGCTACGACAGCCGGCTGGAATCTTTTGTCGATTATACGGGTGAAAAAAAGCCGAAACGCTATATCCATATCAAACCTATGTCGAACGGAGATATGTGGATGTGGGGCGACAACGGCGCCTATAAAATCAGTTATATGAACGGACATCCGGTTTCGACTCTGTATGATAAAAATAATATCCGCACCAATATCGTTCATTTCGTATATGAAGATTCAACTAAGCAAATATGGGCAGGAACAGACGCAGGTCTGCTGAAAATGAATGAAGGCGATTTGTCTTTTTGCCCCGCAGGAAAAAACAATATCGATTTTCTGAATGTTGCCGAATCGAAACAATACATCTGTTTTTTTACCGGCAACAACCAAATAGTTGTTTTCGATAAAGTTCGGAAAACATATTTGTATGATACCGCAATTCCTTCAAAACCTAAACTGAAAATCAAACAGATGGCAGCTTTGGACGAGCGCTATTTCCTGATAACCGGCGAAACGGCGGCTTTCGTTTTCGACGTCGAACGCGCCAAAGCGGTTTATGCCGGAGAAATTTTTGGAAATATCGACTGGAAAGGAGTGAATATCATCATCGACAACAAGGGCGGTTGCTGGATGTACAACGGATCCGGCCAAATCAGGCATTACCGGAAAGATACCCGCGAATTTGATAAAATCGAACTGATACCGCCTTCCATACTCTCGGTCATTGATTTGGAAAGATACAATATTTATTGCGATTCGCGAAATATTGCTTGGATTACGACTTATGGAAACGGCTTGTTTGCTATCGAACTGAATACCGGGAAAATCAACCATTTTACAAAATCCAACAGCGGACTGAAAACCAATTATTTACTTTCCGTTTCGGAAGACAGGCTGGGCAAAATATGGATCGGAACGGAACATACGGGTATCCTGAAAATCACCCTTACCAATTATAACAACCGCATCTTTTTCCCCGACAACGCCCCGGATGATATTGAAAACAAAATTATACGCACCATTTACGAAGACCGCGCCGGATACTTATGGATCGGTACGAAAAGGGGTAATGTTTATGTCTTCGACAAAGATTTTAACCTGAAACATACGCACGACCTGTCGCAGGGAATGGCCTATTGCATAGCGGAAGATTCCATAGGCAACAAATGGATCGGTACCAAAGGCAACGGCCTGTACATTTTTTCCTGTGAAACAGGACGCCTGACAGGTAAATATACCCACAATCCGTCCGACAGTAAAAGTATCGGCAGCAACAATATCTATTCGATATGGAAAGACTCGAATGGACGAATGTGGATTGGCGCTTATGGCAGCGGCTTGTTCTTGTGCGAAAAAGAAGACGGCAAACTGAATTTTATCAATATAACTTCCATAAACAAAGAACACAAAGGCATCAGGAATATAATACAAGACCGTTCGGGACAAATATGGGTGGGCGGAAACGAAGGTATCGTGGTGTTCCGTCCCGACGAATTGTTGAAAAACGAAAACAATTTCAAAAATTATCGCTTCGACAAGGATAACCCTCAGTCGCTGAACAATAACGAAGTGAAATACCTGCTGGAAGACAGCGCAGGCCGAATATGGGTAGGCACTTCGGGCGGAGGACTGAATCTGGCGGAAAAAGACGCCTCGACAGGAGAGGTGCATTTTAAACACTATCCATCAACAAAAGGACTGATAAACAATATCATACAAGCCATTCTCGAAGATTCGGAGCAGAATCTGTGGATAAGCACCGAAAGCGGTATTTCCAAATTCAATATTGCTTCGGAAAAGTTTGAGAATTACGGTTTTTCCGATGTTTGGGAAAGCGATTTGTTTTGCGAATCGTCCTGCTGCAAGCGTAAAAATGGCGAATTATTGTTCGGAAGTTACAACGGAATGTATATTTTCAACCCCGGTTCTTCCGAAAATACGCCCAGCGTTTTGCCGGTCATACTGACAAAATTCGAAATCAACGGGACGACGGTAAGTCCAAATACGCCAAACTCGCCTCTGAAAACGAGCATTACGGATACCAAATCCATTCGGTTGGAAAGCGCCCAAAATTCCTTCCGCATCAAGTTCTCAAACCTGAATTACGAAGACGCTTCGTCGAACCGCTATATTTATATTCTCGAAAACTACGATAAGGTATGGAATCCCATCACCCAATACAATGTGGCTTCCTATAAAAATATTCCTCCGGGAAAATATGTTTTCAAAGTCAAGAGCAGCAATGGATTCGGAAATTGGCAGGAAAAAGAAACGGCGCTGGCAATAACGGTTGTCCCCCCGTTTTGGAGAACATGGCAAGCATTCCTTTTATATACAGTTTTGCTTGCAGCGTTTTGTTTCGTAGCCGGAAAATTCATTTTGAAAATGAACAGGCTCAACAATAATGTAAAAGTTGAAAAACAGTTGACCGAATACCGCCTGCGGTTTTTTACCAACATCTCGCACGAATTTAGAACGCCTCTCACCATTATTCGCGGAAGTATTGAAAACATCGATTCCATTAAATCATTGCCGCCCATGTTGAAAAAACAGATTAAAGTATTGGACAAAAGCGCATTGCGTCTGATGAGGCTTATCGACCAACTGCTCGAATTTAGAAAAATACAGAACGACAGGCTGGATTTGAAATTACAACATACGGAAGCAATAGGTTTTTTCCGGGAAATATATGAAATGTTTACCGAAACAGCCGGAAGAAAAAATATCCGGTTTACTTTCCATTCCAATGAAGACTCAAAAAGGATGCTGTTAGATCGGGAAAAAATGGATAAAATTGCCTTTAACCTGCTATCGAATGCGTTCAAACACACGCCGGCAAAAGGAAATATCAAAATGGAAATTCTTTTTGACGAGAAAAATCTTACGCTTAACGTGGCCGATTCGGGAATCGGAATCCCGCCCGACAAGCAATCATTGCTGTTTAAACGCTTCCAGCAAATCAATTATTCGGATTCGGGAATCGGAATCGGGCTTCACCTGACTTGCGAATTGGCCAACGCTCACAAAGGCGAAATCGCTTACCGGAAATCGGAATGGGAAGGCGCTTGCTTTTCAGTCGCCATTCCTGTTTCGGACGAGGCTTACCGCAACGAAGAAATCATCGAATCAGAGCCGCCGATACTGTTGGGCGAAAACGGAGACGATGACGAGATACGGGAAAAATTTGAATATCCGTCCGACAAATCTTTCGCTTCTTACAAAGTTCTGTTGGTAGAAGACGACGAAGAAATCCGGATGTTTCTGGAAGATCAGTTAGGTAAAAGTTTCACCGTTATCACCGCTCAAGACGGTCTGGAAGGCTTCAATACGGCGGTGAAAGAGCAGCCCGACTTAATCGTTTGCGATGTAATGATGCCTGAAATGGACGGGTTTGAAGTTACGAAAAAGCTCAAAACGGAGTTCGAATCCAGCCATATCCCCATCATCCTGCTTACCGCCCATGCTTCCATGAAACATCAGATAGAAGGTATTGAAGCGGGCGCAGACGCTTATATCGTCAAACCATTCAGTATGAAGTTCCTGACTACCAGAATTATCAAGATGATAGAGCAGCGTGAAAAACTCCGACACAAATTTACGCAGGAGCCGGGCATCATACGAACAACGATCTGTACAACCGACCACGACAATGAGTTTATCAAAAAAATAAACCGGATTATTGAAGAGAACTTGGGAAATCCCGATTTTTCGAGCGATACTTTCGCTCAATACGTCAATTTGGGAAGAACCACATTCTACAAAAAGATAAAAGGTATAACCGGCTATTCGCCAAAAGAATACATCCGCATACTCCGATTGAAAAAAGCGGCCGAATTGCTGTCTTCCTCCGAGATGCACATATCGGAAATCGCTTATAGCGTAGGATTTATTGATCCGCTGTATTTCAGCAGGTGTTTCAAAAAGCAGTTCGGGGTGATGCCGTCGTTGTTTAAGCATAGGCAGACAAGTGAAACTTCCACCGTATTAGAAAGAATTGTTTAAAAACCGCCGGACACGGGTTCCCGCAAAAACATCCTCGCAAACAACCCTTGTGGACGGCGGCAAGGATGAAAGATTCCCGCGCTGTCTTTCCTTCGCCGAATTGCAAAAGGAAATGGAAAAAATGTTTACCTTTGTGCTTTCTTAGCAAACGAATGATACCGGAAGAAATTATCAAACGCTATTACAGGGAGGGAAGCGAATTACACACCCTTTTGCTTACACACAGTACTTCGGTTGCCACAAAAGCCCTTGAAATCGTCCATCGACATCCGGAATGGAAGTGCAACGAGGATTTTATCCGGGAAGCCGCTCTCTTGCACGATATCGGCATTTTCCAAACGGATGCGCCTAAAATTCATTGCTTCGGAAAATATCCGTATATTTGTCATGGTTATCTCGGCGCCGAACTGTTGAGAAACGAAGGGCTGGAACGGCATGCTCGTGTTTGTGAGCGACATACGGGTTCAGGAATTACCCGCGAAAAGATTTTGAACGATCGGCTTCCGATTCCTGCACGCAACATGCTGCCGGAAACGCGGGAAGAAAAACTCATCTGCTTCGCCGATAAGTTTTATTCCAAATCGCATCCCGACAAGGAAAACACCGTCGAACAGATAGAAAAATCGCTGGCGCGTTACGGTCAGGATTCGCTGGATCGCTGGAACGAAATGGTTGAATGGTTTTATGAATAGGCATATAAAACATATAGTGGGGTGGCTGATATTCACCCTGTTTACTTGTCCTGTC